>JAUIKV010000090.1 GCA_030430615.1 Bacteroidia bacterium | reverse complement strand
AAAATGCAGAGAAAATTATTTTAAATCCCATGATGTGCCATATTATGAGAGATTCCAGAAAAACAAAAAGCCTGACCAAGCGATCAGGCTTTTAAAAATTTTCAATCTCTCGGTGGACCCAGAAGGGCTCGAACCTTCGACCCCCTGATTATGAGTCAGGTGCTCTAACCAGCTGAGCTATGGGTCCCAAACGGGCTGCAATATTACTATTTTTTTACGTTCTAAACAATAGTTATATTTGAATAATTCATCACCGTAATCCACCTCGCCATGTTTAAAAGACTCTTTGTCAGCCTGCTTTTCTGCTTGATAGTTTCCTCCACCTTTGGTCAACAGAATACCCAATCCTCCAATTCTCAATACACCTACCAAAAAGGGGTACAGGAACAAAATACCGCTCAATCCCAGACCCGGCAGCAATACGATTATCAAAGGCACTGGAGCTTTGGTGGCTGGTTCAGCATGTCTTTCTGGAACGGAGGCACCGATCTCCTGATTGCACCAAAGGCTTATTACCACGTGTCACCCAAGTTTCTTACAGGTTTTGGCGTCACCTACATCTATTCCGATTCAGACGATGATTTCTTCAGTTATCATTCGAATTCAATAGGAGGAAGCGTCATGATTGGGGCCCGCCCGGTTCCGATGCTTCAGATTTCAGCAGAATACGAAGGATTGAATACCACTCGCAGCGGCGCTTTTCCGGATACCTACTGGAACAATGCGCTCTACCTCGGCGCTTCCTTTGTGTCGGGAGTCGTTTCTTTCGGAGTGCGTTACGACGTGCTGTATGATTCGACTACGAGTGCCTTTGGGTCCCCTTGGACCCCTTTCATTGGATTTTATTTCTGATCCATACCTTTTGCCATTCTCTTTTGAGCAACTCATATGTGCTTCTCTCGATGTAATCAGCGAAATCGCCTTCGGACTGGCTCATTTTCGACTGTGATACATCAGCACGGTATAATAGATTCAAAAATCCCTGGAAATTATCTCGGACAAGATTTTCGAGAATAACCTTCAATTTTCGCACAACCTCGGCAGGGGGGAGATCCTCTTCAATTGAAGCTTCGAGGCCGCTCATCGATAAATCCTTGTTGAGTTGCCTGATCAATTCTTTCCTGAGGCCCTGGGATTCTGCCTCTGTAAAAAGTTGAAGCCCTTTATCCCCGGGAGTGCCTTCCATATCTTTGGCTGAGGTCATGTTTTTCGTTTCATCAGCAGGTTTGAAAACTCCTGCAAAAGATTTTTACCCTTCTCCTCGAGACTGAGTCCTTCGACATTATGAAGTGCCTTGCCCGTGTAGTCTTTTATCTCCTTCAGCAGTAGCTGATCCGCTCCATATTTTTTGAACAATGCTTTTACCTTTTCAATGCGCTCGGCAGCAAGATCTCCGTCAACTTCAGGTGTCTGCGCAGCCCGCTGGAGGGGTTCCTCGTATATTTTCAGAAATGTTTCCCGATCCTCAGGGTCAGCATATTCCAAAGTCTTCAGGTAAAGAAACGTTTTCTTCGCTTCCAGGATGTCCCCGCCTATTCGTTTCCCGAAATCAGCTCCACCAAAGCTGTCGAGATAATCGTCCTGAAGTTGAAAAGCAGTTCCCAGATTCACCCCGAAATCATAAATGGCCTTCTGATCGGCCGACCCTGCTCCCGCAATCTTCGCTCCCATTTGCAACGCGCATCCCAAAAGGACGGCTGTCTTGTATCTGATCATTTTGAAGTACTCATGACCCTTCACATCTGTTCTCAGCTCAAAATCCATATCCATCTGCTGACCCTCACAAACCTCGATGGCCGTTTTGTTGAATATTTGCATCAACTCCTTGTAGAGCTCGGCAGGGTAACTCTCGAGCTGCTCGTAACTCAAGATCAGCAAAACGTCTCCGGAAAGAATCCCCGTATTGAGATCCCATTTTTTATGGACGGTCATTTTTCCTCTTCGGATATCAGCGCGATCCATGATATCGTCATGAATCAAAGTGAAATTGTGAAACATTTCAATAGCCATAGCCGCATCTAAGGCTTTGGCTGGGTCCGATCCAAAAAGATGACAGCTCATCAGGGCCAGTGACGGGCGGATCCGTTTGCCCCCAAGGGTCATGATATAATTTACCGGGTCATAAAGATTGGAGGGTTCTTTCGATTCTGAGATTTCCTGCAGGCGGTTCTTAAACAGGTTGGTGTAAAATTCCATGGGCCGGATCTAACTTTTTGGTAAAAATAGCCAATATCCTGTAACGATTATCTTCTGTTCCCGTCTAAATTGTCACTGGATCGAGGCTTCTTTCACTTACACATCCCTGCAACCTTTCAAGTGTTAAAAAATTGTAAACTTTGGAAACTTTTTTTGTTTCTATAGTTTCCTAAGCGTATCTTTGCATTCTCTAAAAAGGAAAATGAAAGACAAAATTTTAAATAAAGCGGCCGATCTCTTCCTGTCTTACGGATTCAAAAGCGTAACGATGGACGACATAGCGAATTCGCTTGGGATCTCCAAGAAAACGGTCTATTCGCACTACCAAACCAAGCGTGACCTGGTCAACGCCACGACTTTTCACGTCTTCGAGCAAATCAACCAGGGCATTTGCCAGATCTGTGCAGGCGAAGAGAACCCCGTGGAAGAGTTGTATAATATCAAGTCTCTGGTCCTGGAGCAGCTCAAAGGTGAAAAAACCTCGCCACATTATCAGCTGCAGAAATACTATCCGAAGATCTTCACCAAACTGAAGGAAAAGCAATTTGAGTCCATCAACCAATGTGTTTCAAAGAATCTCGAAAGGGGGATGAAGCTTGGCTTCTACCGTGAAGACCTTGACATTCCTCTTATGACCAAATTCTATCTCAATGGAAACCTGGGCCTGATGAACCTCGACATCTTTCCAGTGGATGAATATGACATGCCTTCACTCAAGTCGGCCTTCCTCGAATACCATATACGCGCCATTGCAACAGAAAAAGGATTGAAAATACTAGAAAACCTATTGAAAAAATGAAAAGAATCTATCCCCTTATTTTTTTCACCCTTCTCCTGAATGGCTCTCTTCGAGCCCAGGAGGATGTTTATGCCTTCTCACTGGACGAGGCTGTTGCTTATGCCTTGCAAAACAACTATACGGTGAAGAACGCCAGACTCGATATCAATGCGGCGGAAAAGCAGAAATGGGAAGCCACCGCATTTGGTCTTCCGCAGCTCGACGCGACGATAGATTATCAAAATTGGCTGAAGCAACAGGTGACCTTTCTACCCTCAGAGATCGTTGGCGGTCCTCCGGGTGAATTCACCCCTGTTATTTTTGGGACCCAGCAAAACATGGTCGCGACGGCCACTTTGAACCAGCTGATCTTCGACGGTTCCTACCTCGTCGGACTTCAATCTGCAAAGACCTTTTTAAAAATCTCCAATCTTGCCAAGGAAAAGACTGACCAAACGATACGCGAAGCTGTGATCAATGCCTACGGCAACGTGCTGGTCGCACAGGAGACCCTCCAGATCCTTTACAAGAACAAAGAGGTTTTGGAAAAGAACCTCAATGAGACCCGAATCCTTTTTGAGAACGGGTTTGCAGAAGAACAGGACTTCGAGCAACAGCAGATCACACTGTCAAACATCAACAACGACATCAACCGATCTTCTCGCTTGGAGATAATCGCCAGGCAGGCCTTGAATCTCACTCTCGGGATCCCGATTGAAACGCCAACGGAGCTATCCGAGAATTTAGAGAACCTCGCTTTGAAAAGCACAGATCTTCAAATGCTCTACCAGGAGTTTGACCTCGAAAACCACATTGATTTCAGGATAGCCGACAACCAGGTTCTTTCGGATGAGCTGCTCGTCAAGTACGAAAAAAGCAAAAACATTCCCTCGATCAATGCCTTTGTCAACTATTCGACGTTCCAATACGGAAACAATCTTGTGTTCTTTGAGAACCCAGAGGACAACTGGTTCAATTCCTCGCTCCTGGGAATAAGCATGAAAATCCCGGTATTCAGCAGCATGCAGCGAAACGCAAGAACGCAGCAGGCCAAAATAAGCCTGATGCAATCTGAGATCAAGCGAAATGAGATTTCAGAAAACCTGAAACTGCAGGTGAGCACAGCGAAGAACAAATACCAGTTTGCCTTGGATCAATTTCAAACCTCTAAAGAGAATCTGGCTCTTGCTGAAAGCATTGCCAGCAAGGAGCAGGTCAAATTTTTCGAAGGGTTGAGCACGAGCATCGACCTGACCAACACACAAAATCAATTGTTCGGCTCCCAGCAAAATTACATTCAATCGATCCTGGAGATCATCCAGTCTAAAGTAGAACTCGAAAACGCACTTAACCTATTCTAAAATGAAAAAAATAATTCCCCTTATTATCAGTCTTCTGGTCCTCGCGGCCTGCGGATCCAAAAGCGAGGGGTCTGTGGAGAGTATTATTGCCTCCAGCGACCTCAAGGCCATCCGCGCAAAAAAAGCCGAGGTCATAGCTGAGCAAAACCGAATCAAGCAACAAATCCAATTGCTCGACGAGGCGATTGCCAAGCTCGACGAGAACACCAAGATTCCTCTGATTACAACCTACCAGGTCGATCAGGAAGTTTTTACACACTACCTGGAGCTTCAAGGCAGTGTGACGACAAAAGACCTGCTTGTGATCTACCCGGAATACTCCGGTATTTTGACAGATGTATACGTCACCGATGGCCAAAAGGTCAAAAAGGGACAGGTGCTGGCTCGTATTGATGACGGAGGGCTTTCCCAGCAGTTGGCCCAGCTCAAGATTCAGGCAGAACTGTCCAAAACCACTTTTGAAAGGCAGCAGCGCCTCTGGGATCAGAAAATCGGAAGCGAAATGCAGTACCTCCAGGCCAAATCCAACTACGAATCCCAGGCCCAGGCCATTGCCCAACTCGAGCAGCAGGTAGCCAAAACAGTTGTTACGGCACCATTCTCAGGAACCATCGACGATGTAATGTCTGAACGGGGAAGCGTCGTCACGCCGGGTCAGACCCCCTTGATGCGCATAGTAAGCCTCGACAATATGTACATCGTCACTGATGTTCCCGAAAAATACGTCGCCAATATTGAAAGGAACAAAAAGGTCCTGGTGGATTTCCCGATCCTGAACAAACAAATGGAGTCTAAAATCCGGCAGGTGGGAGACTTCATTGATCCCAACAACAGGACATTCAAAGTCGAAATCGCGGTGCCAAACAACGACAGTTCCATCAAGCCCAACCTGACCGCCAAGCTCAGCATCAATGATTATACGAATCCGGAGGCCCTGTTAATACCTCAGAGCGTAATCTCAGAGAATGCCAGTGGCGAACAATACATTTATATTGTCAAGAACAAGCAAGGAGACGATGCGGTTGCCGAAAAGATCACGATCGAAACCGGTTTGACACAGGGGGACGTCATTGAGGTCCTTGCCGGCCTTGAGAATGGGACAGAGATTATCCTGGAAGGTGCAAGAAGCGTGAACGACGGACAGAAGGTCCGCATTATTAACTCCGAATCCTAAAACTATGCCCCCGACAAACAAGAAACTGGACAAGGAATTCAAATTGTCCTCCTGGGCGATCAACAATAAGACAACGATCTATGTGATCATTGCCATCATTCTGTTTGGTGGCTTGTCTGCCTATAACAATATGCCCAGGGAAAGCTTCCCGGAGATCAAGGAGACTAAGATCTATATAAGCTCTCTTTACCCGGGCAACACGGCAGAAGACGTTGAAAAGCTGATAACAGATCCTCTTGAAGATCGGTTGAAGACAGTCAGTAACGTAATCGAGATCACCTCGACCTCCCAGGAAGACTATTCGATGATTATCGTGGAGTTCGACGAGAACATTTCGGTGGATGCGGCCAAACAGAAGGTGAAGGATGAGATCGATGCCGAAACGGCCGGTGAAGACTGGCCTACCTTCAACGGAGCCAAGGTAGAGCCAAATGCCTTTGAACTGAGTATATCCGAAGAGTTTCCGATCCTAAACATCAACATTTCCGGGGACTACCCCGTCGGTAAGCTCAAGGAATTCGGTGAATACCTCGAAGATGAGATCGAGGAGCTCCAGGAGATCAAGCAGGTAGACATTCGCGGAGCCCAGGAGAAAGAGGTGGAAATTGCCGTGGACATATACAAGATGATGGCGGCCAAGGTGAGTTTCGACGATGTGATCACCGCGGTCAACAACGGAAACGTGACCATGTCTGCCGGCAACCTCGTGACCAGTGGCCAGCGAAGAACCATCCGAATTCTCGGAGAAATTGACACCCCAGGCGATCTGAACAACTTCGTGGTCAAATCTGAAAACGACAAATCCATCTACCTGAAAGACATCGCCGAGGTATCCTTCAAGCAAAAAGAGCGGACCACCTATGCCCGCGAGTTCGGTAGCACAGTGGTCATGCTTGACGTGAAAAAAAGAAGCGGCAAAAACATGGTGGCCGCCGCCGAAAAGATCAACGTCATTGTGGAAGACGCCATACAAAACGTCTTCCCTAAGGATCTCAGCGTGACGATCACCAACGATCAATCCTCGAAAACCATCGGCCAGGTGGATGACCTGGTCAACAACATCGTCTTCGGGATCATACTCGTGGTCACTGTCCTTATGTTTTTCCTGGGTTTCAGAAACGCCCTCTTCGTAGGTTTTGCCATCCCAATGTCGATGTTTATGTCACTGATGATCCTGGACGCTCTGGGGTACACCATGAACACCATGATACTTTTTGGTCTGATCATGGGACTGGGAATGCTCGTCGATAACGGAATTGTGGTTGTGGAAAACGTTTATCGTCTCATGGACGAGGAAGGAGTGAGTCGAAAAGAGGCCGCCAAAAAAGGAATCAGCGAGATTGCCTTTCCGATTATCATCTCAACAGCGACAACGGTTGCAGCCTTTATCCCACTGGGTATGTGGCCCGGCGTCATGGGGGAGTTCATGATCTATTTTCCGATCACGCTCTCGGTTGTGCTTGGATCATCGCTTTTCGTGGCGATCTTTTTCAATTCGGTCATGGTCTCTCAATTCATGAGCGTTGAAGACAAAGACATGCCAATCAAACAGATCATCAAGGTCACGGGCATTTCGGCCCTGTTCGGCATTCTGATACTTCTCCTGGGAGGTCCTTATCGATTGATTGGATCACTGCTGATCGTTACAGCGGTCCTCCTCTGGGTGTATCGTTTGGTACTCAGAAAAATGGCCAGATATTTTCAAACCAATATCTTGAGCAAGCTTGAAGCAGTTTATGAGAAAACGCTGAAAAATGCCCTTACCGGATGGAGACCCTATGCAATCACGATTGGCACCTTCGTCCTGCTATTTATCGCTTTTGGTGGATTTGGAGCTTCGGTGGGAAGCCAGCGAACTAAAGTGGAGTTCTTTCCGGACAATACTCCAAACCAAATCATCGTATACATCGAGTATCCCCAGGGAACCGACATAGAAAAGACGAATCAGATCACCAAGGAGATCGAAAAAAAGGTGTATGCCTACTTGAATGACGAACAGTACCAGGAGGGAGATTTCAACTTCCTCGTGGAAAGTGCCGTTTCCCAGGTGGGAGAAGGAGCCGGAAACCCCCAGACAGATGGCGGTTCCTCAGCTGAAATGCCACACAAGGGGAAGATTACGGCCTCGATGCGTGAATACAAGTTCAGAAAAGGCAAGGACAGCGAAGAGCTCAGGCAACGAATTCAGGAGGCACTCGTGGGAATTTATCCGGGTGTGGCCATCAGCGTGGAGAAGGATCAGAACGGACCGCCAGCCGGATACCCGATCAACATTGAGATCGAAGGTGACGACTATGCGGAGCTGATACAAACCGCAGAGAAGATGAAGGACTTCATCAATCTTCAAAACATCGAAGGGATCGACGAGCTTAAAATTGACGTGAATCGCTCAAAGCCATCCATGACGGTGGAGATCGACAGGAAAAAAGCGGGGGAGCTGGGTGTCAGTGCCGGCCAGGTGGGTCAGCAACTCAGAAATTCCATATTTGGGGCCAAGGCGGGCACTTACAAAGAGGAAGGAGAAGATTACGACATCTACGTCCGGTTCAGGGAAGAAGACAGATACAACAAGAGTGCCATCTTCAACCAGAAGATCACCTTCAGGGATCCGGCAACCGGGAAGATCAAGGAAATCCCGGTTTCGGCGGTTACCCGGGTCAAGAACAACTCCGGGTTCTCTGCCATCAAACATAACGACGGCCGAAGAGTGGTTACCCTCTACTCCGCCCTTTCTCCCGGTTTTACGGATGCCGGTGCGATTGTCGGCCGAATCCAGTCAGAAATGGAGGGGTTTGACGGTCTCCCCAGAGGGATAAAGATCGACTATACCGGGCAGATTGAAGAGCAGAACAAGCAAATGAATTTCCTGATGGGTGCGTTTTTCTCCGGACTGGGCCTGATCTTTCTGATCCTGATCTTCCAATTCAATTCGGTATCGAAACCCGGAATTATCATGCTGGCCATCTTCTTAAGTCTGATTGGGGTGTTTGGCGGACTCATCATTACGGGCAAACCCTTTGTCATCATGATGACAATGATGGGAATCATCTCGCTTGCAGGTATTGTTGTTAACAACGGGGTTGTGCTTCTCGACTATGCCCAATTGCTGATTGACAGGAAAAAGGCAGAGCTGAACCTTGAGGAAGATGAGTACCTGGAAACCTCCAAGCTGTTCCAGACCATTGTTCAGGCAGGAAAGGCTCGTCTGAGACCCGTTCTGCTGACAGCCATCACGACAATCCTGGGGCTGATCCCGCTTGCCATAGGATTCAATATAAATTTCTATACGCTATTCACAGAGTTCGATCCCCAGATCTATTTTGGTGGAGACAATGTGATCTTTTGGGGGCCGCTGGCCTGGACAGTCATTTATGGTCTTCTGGTGGCAACCTTCCTGACTTTGATCGTGGTGCCTATCCTGTTCTTCCTGACAACCAAACTCAAAATGCGGATAAAGGGCAAGAAACAACCCGTTACGATC
>JAUIKV010000089.1 GCA_030430615.1 Bacteroidia bacterium | reverse complement strand
CTCCTGGAATACAATGGTTCTGCCTGGAGATTGTATCCGTCTTACAACAGTACAATCATCCGCTCTGTGAAGGTTATCGACGAGAAGGTGTTCACGGGTTTCTATATGGACTTCGGATATTGGGAGAGAGACGCGAATGGAGTCTTTCAATTTCATTCCCTTGTGAAAGATCTCAAATTGCCACTAATTGAAGACGAGCATTTCTGGAATATCGAAGCGCGGGATGAATGGATACTCTTTCAGTCGTTGGATCGAATCTATTTGTACAACACCGTGGATTCCGTTTTCGAGGTTATTGATTTTCAAACGACCCGGGCCAAGATTTTTAATTTGAATGATGGAATTTACATTCAGAAACAGGGGCAGGGACTTTTTGAGATTCGCAACGCATCCATCGAGCCGGTTTCAGATCATGAAGTTTTTAAAGAAAGTCTCGTCATCGGTATCTATCAATGGCAAGGTGACTACGTGGTAATTACCGAAAATGGTGATTTTTTCAGGTGGAACGGAAAAGATACCCTAGAAGAGTGGGAATTGCCTTCACTGAATCAATTTGGAGAGTTGAATCTGTACAGTAGTCTGAAGCTCAAAAATGGAGGATTAATACTTGGTACAATCTCCAATGGTTTTATCCATTTGGATCAGAGTGGCAGACTGCTTCAGTCTATAAATTTCGAACGTGGTCTGAACAATAATACAGTATTGTCCGTCTTTGAGGATGCAGATGAAAATTTATGGCTAGGTCTGGATAATGGTATAAGCATAGTAAATTTAAATTCAGCTTTCCGAATTTTTAAAGACTCCAAAGGAAAGTTGGGAGCAGTATACGCTTCCATGGAGCATGAAGGCTGGCTCTATTTAGGAACGAATCAGGGTCTCTTTTGTAAGAAATTGGATTCGACCGGAGATTTTCAGATGATTAAAGGGACCACCGGGCAAGTCTGGAGCCTTCAGTACATTAAAGGAACCATTTTCTGTGGACACAACAAAGGAACATTCACGGTTGAGGCTGACAAAGCCGATTTGATTTCGGATTCGTCGGGCACCTGGTATTTATCACAAGTGAAAAATAAGGATCAATTGCTCATTCAGGGAAATTACAATGGATTGAGTGTGCTGGAGAACAGAAAGGGAGAATGGGTTTTCCGAAACAATATCTCGGGCTTTGAAATCTCCAGCAGATCTTTTGTTTTCACAAAGCCGGATGAAATAACTGTGAATCACGAGTTCAAAGGACTGTTCCAGCTTGAAATTGATGAAAATTTCACTCGTGTGATTGACACCTTCCCGATTTCAAGAATAGGTTATGATTCGAGCATATCAAAATTCAAGGACCGAAACCTTTTCTCTTCCAGTGAAGGAATACATGTTCTCGATGCAGATTCCAGAGAACTTGTTTACGAGGATTTTTTGAGCAGCGCATTCTACGATCCTTCAGATCGTATGAGCGGAAAACTCATTGTTGAGCCCGACCAGGGAATGCTGTGGGGATTTTCCGAGATGAACATTATTTGCGTTGAGGAGGATTCATTCGACGGTAGGCCCAGCGTCACAAAGATTCCAATTCCTAAGTTTTTCAGGCAGAACCAGGGGCTTACCGGGTTTGAAAATATACATCACTTAGGAGATTCCAGGTATATCATAGGTACATCCAATGGTTATGTTGTGCTTGACAAGAGCATAAAGAATAAACGTGATTATCGTGTGGAATTGAACGGAGTGGTCAAGAGGTTAATCAATGATCAACCTGAAGAAGTGAGTATATTGGGCGAGGCCTCATTCAGTTCTGAAGAGAATAATCTCGGGTTCAGTTTTAATGTGCCCGAATACGAGAAGTACACGGAAGTCAATTTTCAATACAGGCTTCAGGGACTCAGCGAGAATTGGAGCCCATGGACAAGCGAGACGGTTGTGGATTACGGAAATTTGCCTTTTGGGGATTATAAATTCTCGGTCAGGGCTCGTGTCGGAAATGAATTGTCGGAAAATGTGGCCTCCTATTCATTTCGAATTGAAAGACCCTGGTATTTATCCTGGGGGGCTCTTCTGACATATTCGATTGGGTTTGTGCTTTTAATGCTCCTTGTACACCGATCTTACAGACGGTACTACAACCGTCAGAAAAGTAAACTGATTGAAGAAAATCAGAAAAACCTTGAACTGACTCGTTTGGCAAGCGAACAGGAAATTGTCCAATTGAAAAATCAGCAATTGAAGAATGATATAGAGAGTAAAAATAGAGAGCTAGCTATTACAACCATGAGCCTGATCAATAAAAGTGAATTGCTGAACGGCATCAAAAATGATTTGTCGAATCTGGCGGATAAGAGCTCGAGGGACCAGATGATAAAAGTGATCAACAAAAACCTCAACAACGACCATGATTGGGAGTACTTTCAGGAAGCCTTCAATAATGCGGATAAGGATTTTCTGAAAAAAATGCACCAACTGCACCCGAATCTAACCCCCAATGATCTTAAGCTCTGCGTTTATCTTCGCTTAAACCTCTCCTCAAAGGAGATTGCACCTCTGCTGAACATTTCGGTAAGAAGTGTAGAAATCAAACGCTACAGACTGAGAAAAAAAATGAATTTGGCCCATGAGAAGAGTCTTGTTGAGTATATTCTGGAAATTTGAGGTTTCTTTTACCTGGATTAAGCCTCAACATCACCTCAACATCACCTCAACATGTCTCTTTAAGACCCTACCTTTTTTAAAGAGATAGCCTTGAAATGGCGAGTTTAATTACCTCGCGCAATTGGCTTCAATGCTCCGAAAACATTATAGTTGTAGAATATTATCCGAAATGTTTAGCAAATTAACCCCCGACAATATATGAAACGTATGATTTTTGTATAGGTCTTATTTTGGATTCTGATCAAACTAGCTATTAGATTTAGGGTTCAAAATTCTATCTATATGAAGTTCAATGTTATCTCTTTCATTTTCCTTCTGATCTCCGTCTCTGTCTTAGGGCAGGAGCTATCTGTGAAAGGATCGGTCTTAGACAATACGAATGCACCTCTGCCCGGTGTCAGCATACTTGTCAAGGGTACCAGTAACGGAACAGCTACTGATTTCGACGGCAATTTCTCTATAGATGGTGTTCCCGTTTCTTCTGTGCTTGTCTTCTCCTATGTCGGATTTAAGGACACGGAAGTAACAGTAACTGATGCTGGTCCACTGAACATAGTTCTGCAAGAGGACACAGAAACGCTCGATGAAGTTGTTGTGATTGGTTATGGAACCCAGTCTAAGAAAGAAGTTACCGGTGCGGTTTCGGTGGTAGGTTCCGAAACTATTGAAAAGTTGAACCCTGTTCGAATCGAACAAGCCTTACAGGGCCAGGTTGCGGGTGTGTCGATTACACCTCAATCGGGATCCCCGGGTAGTGCTTCAAACATTCGTATCAGAGGGGTAACGACCAATGGCAATAATAATCCGTTGATTCTGGTTGATGGAAACGTGATTGAAGATCTCAGTGTGATCAATCCGAACGACATCGAGAGCGTCAATGTGCTCAAAGATGCAACAGCAGGTATCTACGGGGTTCGTGCTGCAAATGGGGTCATCCTTATCACCACCAAGTCGGGTTCCCTGAGCTCTGACCTGAGATTTGATCTGGACACATGGGGAGGATTTCAGGAAACAACCCGGGAAATTCCGGTGCTCAATGCGACAGAATATGCTGTGATTGTAAATGAGGCTCATGCAGCCGGTGGCGATACTCCACCCTTTCCGGATTTTTCCCAATTGGGTGAAGGAACCGATTGGCAAGATATTATTTTTGAAACAGCACCCATTGCCAATATAAACTTTGGAGTCTCAAAGGGTTGGGAAAAATCAAAATTGTCTGTCGGTACATCCTATCTCACCCAAGACGGGATCGTGGGTGGAAGTGATGCGAATTTCACGCGTTTTACGGGAAGAGTGAATTACAATTTGAATTTTCTTGACAATTTCACCCTGACCACGAATGCCATCTATACGAACACGGATAGGAAGAACCTGTTGGAGAATGCCCTGGGCTCCGTTCTTTTCAATGCCCTCAACATGGCTCCAACCCTCGATGTGTTTGACGAGAATGGGGATTTTACCCTGGCAGAAGGCCTGGGAAATGAAGTCATCAACCCAGTTGCGCAGATAGCCAATACCTACAATGATACTAAGGTTGACAAAATCAGTGGAGTATTGGGCTTGAAATATGATTTCCTGGAACATTTTAGCGCTGAAACCCGTTTGCAGTTCAACTATGCCGAGGTTTCCGGAAAGGTTTTTTCTCCGGAAGTATTTTATGGGTCCGGAAAGGTCTTCAACGTAACTCGAAACAACGTCAATGAGTTTCAGAACATCTTCAGAGACTATACCTGGGATTCGTTTTTGACTTATAAAAACCAGTTTGGCAACGACCATAATCTCACTGTTCTTCTGGGCATGTCGGTTTTCCAGGCCACAGGGCGCTTCTCCGGGGCTACAGGATTTGATCTGCCGAGCAACAACTATGAAGATGCAAGACTTGAGAATGCCGATGAAGTAGTAGACAACTATATCAATGGAGGTGACATCTACGATACCAGATTATTGTCCTATTTCACGCGTGTTCAATACGATTACAAGGGAAAATATCTGTTTTCTGCCTTGATACGTCGTGACGGTTCTACCCGCTTTGGCCCTGAAAACCGGTTTGGATATTTTCCTTCGTTCTCAGCGGGCTGGGTTTTGTCTGAAGAGTCGTTTTTATACGACAGCTCATGGCTGGACTTTCTCAAACTAAGAGTGAGCTATGGTATCGTCGGTAACGATCGCATCCTCGATTACGGTTATGTATCACTTCTCAACGGGGAGGGAACCTATGTATTCGACGATGAACTGAATTTCGGCGTCGCCGAGGGAGCCCTCGCAAATCCGCAAATTCAGTGGGAGAAACAAAAGACCTTTGACGTCGGTTTTGATATGACCTTTGTCGAAAACAAGTTCAAGGTGACGGCGGATTACTTCAAAAAAGAAACGGAAGATCTGTTGTTGGAGCCGCAGGTGTCAGGGATTCTCGGAGCCAGTGCGCCGGGTTCCAGGCCGCCTGTAGTGAATGCGGGTACCGTGAGCAATGAAGGTTTCGAATTCCAGATTGGATATCAGGATCAGATCTCTGAGAATTTCAACCTCAACGTTTCATATAATTTCACCTATCTGAATAATACAGTTATCGACGTAGCCGGAGAGAACGGTTTTGTCACCGGCGGATCATTCGGAGTCGGTCAGGATCCTCCTGCTCGTATGGAAGTTGGGAGGCCTATCGGTTACTTCTACGGACTTGAAACCGACGGTATTTTTCAGAATCAACAGGAGGTGGATGCGCACGCCGAACAGGCAAATGCGGCCCCTGGGGATCTTCGTTTCGTCGACCAGAACAATGATGGTGTGATCGATGAGGACGACCGAACGTATATTGGTGATCCGATCGCCCCGATTACTATGGGATTGAATCTGATAATGAACTACAAAACCTGGGATTTTGGAGCGTATTTTTTCTCTTCTCTTAACAATGAGGTGGTCAGGAATTACGAAAGGAATCAGAACCTCACCAACCGCAGCGTTTATTTTCTTAACCGATGGACAGGGGAGGGAACTACAGACTCCTTCCCGCGAGTTACTACAGGTGCCAATTCAAACGGACTCTTCTCTGATTTTTATGTCGAGGACGGCTCTTACTTGCGACTTCAGAATATCCAGTTGGGTTATTCTTTGCCAGATGCGACCGTTCGTTCGTTGGGAATTGACAAACTTAGATTTTACCTCTCTGTCAACAATGCATATACCTGGACAAAATACAAGGGATATGATCCTTCTGCTACTACCGGTGAGCCCATCGGTGGAGGAATCGATCAGGGTTTTTACCCTTTGCCAAGAACATATATGTTGGGACTAAATCTTAAATTTTAGGAAGGATGAAAACAATAAACAACATAAAGATTATTACTCTCATTCTGGGTGTCTTGACCTTTCAGGCTTGCTCGGATGACTTTGTCGACGTGGAATCTCAGGATCCAAACTCTGAAGACTTTTTCAATTCGGAAGAGGACTATCAGGATGCTCTCGTAGGGGCGTATGATTTGCTGCAGGCTTCCTACATAAATGTAATGTTGGGCGAGATAGCATCGGATAACACCCTGGCAGGAGGCGAAAGCGCCACAGACGTAATAGGTATTCAAGAGATCGACGACATGGTCCATACTCCTGTCAACCAACAACTAAGAGATATATGGGGCTGGATGTACTCAGGAGTCAATCGGGCTAATTACATAATGGAATTCCAGGACAATTTTGATTTTGCTGGCAAAAACGAAGTCCTCGCACAAGCGAGATTCCTGCGTGCCTATTACTATTTTGAATTGGTTAAGTGGTTCGGTGATGTTCCGCTGAAAGTTGATGAGCGAATCCAGTTTGGTGATCAGTTTGACATTGACAGGACACCCAAGGCTGAGGTTTACGCTCAGATTGAGGCAGATCTGGCATACGCGGCTGATAACCTTCCGGTGATACAGGCCGAGTCCGGTAGAGTCACCAAAGGGGCGGCACAGGCACTTCTTGGGAAGGTCTATCTGTATCAGGACAAGTTTTCAGAGGCAGCTCAAGCCCTTGATCTTGTCATAAGATCAGGGAACTATGATTTGGTTGCTGATTACGAATCGATTTTCGAGCAGGAAGGTGAAAATAACATTGAATCTGTTTTCGAAGTTCAATATTCAGACAAAGAAGGCGCCGGATTCGGTTGTCTACAGTGTAGTGAGGGTAATGTGGCTGTCGGGTTCAACGGGATTCGAAATTATGCCGGCCCGAAGTTTGAAAGTGGTTTCAGCTTCAACGTTCCTACCCAGGAGGCTTTTGAATTCTATGAAGAAGGAGACATCCGAAGAGATATTGCCATTCTCGATATTGAGGCCTGGTCTGAAGAGACCGGAGCGACTTATTCCACCGGATATGAACACACGGGCTTCTTCAACCGAAAATACATTGCGCGTCAGGGAGGTTTGAACACCCCTGATGCGAACCTTACAAGAGCGAACAATTACAGGTCTATTCGATTTGCAGACGTTCTGCTCATGGCTGCCGAAGCCTATAATCGAGGTGGTTTGGGAGATGATGTTGCAAGACTCTACCTCAATCGCGTTAGGACGCGTGCACAGCTGCAGGAAGTTAACTTCTCAGGATCTGAGCTCACGGATGCAATCTTCAATGAAAGGCGTCTGGAGTTGATGGGTGAAGGACACCGGTTCTTTGATTTGGTCCGAACAGGCCGGGCTGCACAGCACATTGACGGATTCGTCACCGGGAAACACGAGTTGTTTCCAATTCCGTCCATAGAAATTGAATTAGCAGGAAACCGATGGGAACAGAATCCCGGATATTAAAAATTAAAAGAATACGAAAATGAAATATTTAAAGTCAATTTTAGCGGTCATTATCCTCACAGTCGCATTTGGAGCCTGCGAAAAAGAGGAAATTTCATATGCTTTCCAGGAAATCTCCGCTCCTACGAATGTAACTGCCGTTTTCGACATCACGCAGGATGATACCGGAGTGGTAACAGTTACTCCCTCAGGAGAGGGAGCGCAGGAATTCTTGGTGTACTGGGGAGATGTAGCCAATGAAGAGCCTGAACTGGTCACTCCAGGAGGTTCTTTAGAACACACATACGGCGAGGGACAGTACAAGGCGAGAGTCATTGCTGTGGGCTCGACCGGGCTCACCAGTGAATTCACCCAGATGCTGAATGTGTCTTTCAGCGCACCCGAGAATCTCGAGGTTACCATAGATCAGTCCGACCCGAATCCTTTGTTGGTCAAGATCAGCGCATCCGCTGACAACGCTACCATGTTTGATGTTTTCTGGGGCGATGTGGATGATGAGGAGGCCACTCCTTTGATGCCAAACGAAACTGTCGAGCATATCTACCCTGCAGCCGGTGAGTACACCGTCCGCGTGATCGCTAAAGGAGCGAGTGCCACAACCGTTGAATACACAGAGGTCATTACAGTGTCTGAAGCTTCAGGAGCAATCGTATTGCCCATAACCTTTGACGATCCTGCCGTGAATTACGCTGGGAACATTGATGGTGCCTTCAGCATTGTCGATAACCCTGCACCTGGAGGGGCAAACGAGTCAGAATCTAAAGTGGGCGCCATTGAAAACGCAGGTGAATTGTATGAGGCGATCGTGATCAACCTGGGAGAGCCTGTTGACTTCAGTGAATTTAAAACTTTGAAAATGAAATTCTGGTCGACCTCTGCCATGCCGGTTCTCATGAAATTTGAAGGCGGAGTAGACGGAGAACGAGCCAATGAGGTCTTAGTGACTCATGAAGGAACCGGCTGGGAAGTACTCAGTTTTGATTTCGCGAATAATGCTGTGAAGAGTTACATCGACGGCGATCCTGAAAACGGTCAACCATTTGTTCCTACGGGAAAATACTCTACCATGGTCATATTTGCCGCGTTTGGAGAAGATACGGCGGGAACTTTCTACTTTGATGACGTAGAACAGGAAGGAGCCTCAGGGAATTGTGAGACTGAAACAGAAGAGAACATCGATCCGGCGGCGGGTGATATCAACTGGACCTTCAAAACTGCGGATTTCGCTCATTCATTCGAACCCTTCGGAAATATTGCGTCCGAAATCGTTGCTAATCCGAATCCGACAGGAATCAATACCAGTTGCAATGTCCAGAGCTACGTGAAGACAGCGGGTTGTGAGCTGTGGTCGGGTGTTGGGAAAGGTCTTGACAATGCCATTGATCTGACCACATCTCCAAATAAGACTTTCAAGTTGATGGTTTATGGTGAATCCAAAACGACTACGGTGACTCTTCAGTTGGAATTCGAACCGTTTCCGAATACGGAACCTTTAGTTGCCATCAATCAGGAAATGACGAAAGTAGGCGAATGGGAAGAATTGACTTTCGACTTCTCCGAGCACACAGACAAGACGTTTAAAAGCATAATTGTGTATTTT
>JAUIKV010000315.1 GCA_030430615.1 Bacteroidia bacterium | reverse complement strand
GCTGAAATTCAATTTTCGGCCTTGGAATCAAAGCCTATTCTTTTAGACAAAAATACACAGAAAGCATGAAAACGATACAGGACTGGTACGACGAATACGCCGTAAGTCATCAGAACGAGACAAATAAAAAAATCCACTACATATGCGTTCCCATGATCTTTTTCAGCATAGTGGGACTGCTCATGAGTATCCCCAACGGTTTGCTGTTCAACCTGGGTCTTCAAAATCCAATGATCGGGAACTGGGCCGTCATCGTGCTGATCCCTGTGTTGATCTTCTATCTCAGATTGTCTTTCTCCTTGTTTTTGCGGATGTTGGGCTTTTCAGTACTCTGCATAATCGGCAACTATTACCTGAGCCTGGCTCTTCCATTGTTTGCGACGTCCCTGATCATCTTTATTCTCGCCTGGATTGGTCAGTTTTACGGACATAAGGTGGAAGGGAAAAAGCCTTCTTTTATAAAAGACTTGCAGTTTCTTCTGATCGGGCCGGCGTGGGTCTTCGAAAAGCTGTCGAACTAAGATTGTTTATTCATGGATAACATCATCAATTTTGATGACTTTCAAAAAGTCGATTTAAGGGTTGGAACCGTCGTCGAAGCCAGGGATTTCGAAAAGGCCAGGGTACCCGCCTATCAGCTCAAAATAGACTTCGGCACTATAGGGGTTAAAAACTCAAGCGCCCAGATCACAACCCTTTACTCGAAGGAAGATTTGATCGGAAGACAGGTAATTGCAGTGATCAATTTCAAACCGAAACAGATAGCAAATTTTATGAGCGAATGTCTGGTTTTGGGCATCCAAAATGGCAAAGATGTAGTACTTTTACGTACCGGCCATGAGGTTGAAAAAGGCACTCAGGTCTTGTAAGATTCAAAGGCTAAATTTTTATGGGCAGCACAGAGCGGGATCTCCTTAACCTCAAACAGGAATTGCAGGGTGAACTGAAATGGGACAGGCTCCATTTAAGTCTGTATGCTACGGATGCTTCAGTTTACAGGAAAATGCCCCTTGCCGTATGTTATCCAAAAAACAAACAGGATCTTGTTCAACTCATCAGGTTTGCACGTGAGAAAAAAATAGGCCTGATCCCCAGAACCGCAGGAACTTCTCTTGCAGGACAATGTGTGGGTGAAGGAATCGTGGTAGATACCTCGAGGCATTTCACGAAAATCCTGGCCTTTGATGAGCGGAACAAAACGATTAAGGTCGAACCCGGGGTAATCCGGGACGACCTGAATGAATTCCTGAAGCCTTTTGGGCTTTTCTTCGGACCCAATACCTCAACCTCGAATCGTTGCATGATCGGCGGCATGGTCGGCAACAACTCTTCGGGGACCACCTCCATCCAATACGGGGTAACCCGTGACAAGGTTCTGGAAATGACAACGCTCCTCGCTGACGGCAGCGAAGCTGTATTCGGTGATTTGAAAGCAAGCGAGCTACAGGGAAAAATGCAAGGGAACTCCCTGGAAAACAAGATTTATTCGAACTTGTACCAGGAGCTAAGCAAACCCGAAGTGCAGGAAGAGATTCGAAGGGAATTTCCAAAATCGGAAATCCATCGTCGCAATAATGGCTACGCCGTAGACGCGCTTCTGGAAACCGGGATTTTTTCAGACAAGGAAGAAGAATTAAACCTTTCCAAGCTACTTTGCGGAAGTGAAGGCACACTTGCATTCACGATAGATACAACA
>JAUIKV010000088.1 GCA_030430615.1 Bacteroidia bacterium | reverse complement strand
TTTCCTTACCGACCTTCGCTTTTTGAGCCCTTCCTTAAATTCCATTAAATGATGGTCGATTGACCGAGTGAGATGTTTTCGACTTTGTACAAAACACTTTTCTTGTCGATGATGTATTCCGAAATGAAGTCACCCACCATAGAGGTTCGCGCGAATTTCTTGGTGGCGTTGATATCGGGTGTGGTGATGTTGAGCTCTATGGACTTCTCGGCTGCGTTTCTCACGGCGTCTGCCTCTTCGTGAAGTTTGAAGTGATCGAGGAGAAGTGCCACAGATAAAATCGTTGCCAGAGGATTTGCCAGGTCTTTTCCTTTCATGTCCGGAAAGGACCCGTGAATCGGTTCAAAAAGAACGGAATTGTCTCCGAGAGAAGTAGAGGCGAGCAAGCCAATGGACCCTGAGATTACGCTGGATTCATCAGACAGGATGTCACCGAACATGTTGTCAGTTAGTATAACATCAAATTGTCTTGGGTTCAACAGAATTTTCATGGCTGCATTGTCAACATACAGGTAGTCGACTTCAACCTCAGGATAGGTTTTGGCAAGTTCCTTGACCCGGGATCTCCATAGTCTTGACGTCGCCAGCACATTTGCTTTGTCTACAAGGGTCAGTTTTTTTCTTCTTGATCGGGCGGCCTTGAAAGCCAGATGAGCAATCCGGTCCACTTCTTCCGCAGTATAAGGGCAGGTGTCTGTAGCCGAATCACCTTGCTGACTTTCAATTTTGTCACCGTAGTATATGCCTCCATGGAGTTCCCTGTATATCACAAAATCAGTGTTTTTAATCACTTTCTCCTTGATCGGAGACTTGTGAATCAGGGGTTGATACACCTTTAAAGGCCTTATGTTCGCGTAAAGCCCCAATTCCTTTCTTAGGCGAAGAAGACCCTCTTCGGGTCTTGTTTTGGCATCCGGGCTGTTCTCGTATTTGGGGTCTCCAATGGCACCAAAGAGAATCGCATCCGAATTTTTGCAGAGCTCAAGTGTCTCCTCGGGTAGCGGGTCACCACCGGCATCGATGGCACAGGCGCCCACAAGGGCGGTTTTCAAGTCAAACTGATGTCCGTATTTCTTACCGATGGCTTTGAGCACTTTCAAACCCTGGTCGGTTACTTCAGGACCTATGCCATCTCCGGGCAAAACAGCAATTTTGAGTTTCATCAAGTCGGATTTAGGCCCTCAATTTAGGGATTTTCTGCGGATCAGGAGGCAATTTTTTCCATCTCGGCTCTGACGGTTTTAACGATCTGCTCAATATCCTCATCTCCTACTTCTTTCTGGTAGTCAGCACATTTGAGGAATTCAGGATAAATTTTGTCCAATTCCAGTTTCGTGAGATCGAATCCGATTTTCTTGGCCCGATATGCCAGCGCTGCTCTTCCGCTGCGCGCGGTCAATACAATTGAAGACTCAGTGACACCCACGTCAGAAGGGTCCATGATCTCATAAGTCTCACGATTCTTTATCACACCATCCTGGTGAATCCCGGAACTGTGAGCAAAAGCATTTTCCCCGACAACCGCCTTGTTCGGCTGAACCAGGATACCCATGTGGTGCTGCACCATTTGGCTTGTGCTGTAAAGAAGCTGCGTGTTGATATTTGTGTCGAGGTTGAGATAGGGGTGCTGCTTCATGATCATAACTACCTCTTCCAATGAGGTGTTTCCTGCTCGCTCACCAATACCATTGATGGTACATTCTATTTGCCGGGCTCCGGCCTGAACGCCAGCAATTGAATTTGCAGTGGCGAGGCCCAGGTCGTTGTGGCAATGGCAGGAGAGCACGACATTGTCGATGCCTTTGACATTTTCTTTTAGATAGGCCATTTTCGCCCCGTATTCCTCAGGCAGACAGTATCCTGTCGTGTCTGGAATGTTCAAAACCGTTGCACCCGCTTTAATGACCTCTTCGCACACTTTGGCCAGAAACTCATTGTCTGTTCGGCCAGCGTCTTCAGCGTAAAATTCAATGTCTTCAACAAATGATTTCGCGTAGCTAACCGCTTCTACAGCTCTCTCAAGGATCTTTTCCTGAGTTGAGTTGAACTTGTAGCGAATATGTGATTCGGAGGTCCCGATACCTGTGTGAATTCTCGGTTTGACAGCGTATTTGAGCGCTTGAGCGGCGGCGTCAATGTCCTTTTTATTGGCTCTTGTCAGTCCGCAGACTGTAGCATTTTTAACCAGTTTTGCGATCTCAACGACGGAGTTGAAATCTCCGGGACTCGAAATTGGAAATCCGGCTTCTATAATGTCGACTCCAAGTTCATCCAGACGCTCCGCAATGATCAGTTTTTCTGGTGTATTGAGCTTGCAACCAGGTACTTGCTCTCCATCTCTCAGGGTTGTGTCGAATATTTGGACTTGACTATTACTCATTATTAAAGATTTTTTACCACATTTGAAGTATCAAAAATAATCCTATAACAGTAAGCACTTCTGTTTTCTTTTGGGTGGTTTACTACATCCAAATTATTTTAGATAAAATTAAACATCTGAAATACAGTAAAATAAGTCTCTAATTTTACGATGTCTATGGAGAAAAATGACGCTCTTTTCGTCCTGGTGAAATCCCTGACTAAGTCGGAGAAGAGACAGTTCAAACTCTATGCCGGGAGACTGGGCGGAAACCTCGAAAAGAATTTCATGGCGCTTTTCAATGTTCTGGACAAGCTGGATGATTTTGATGAGCGTCAGATACTGAAGAAGACCAACATCAAAAAACAGCAGCTCTCAAATTCCAAGGCACACCTGTACAGACAAATATTGGTCAGTCTCAAGCTGAATCCAATTCATCAGAACGTCAAAATGCAGATCCGGGAGCAGATTGACTTTGCCACAGTGTTGTACAACAAAGGACTTCACAGGCAAAGCCTGAAGATTCTTGACAAAGCCAAGGGAGTTGCGGTCTACAATGAAGAGAACAACCTGGCTTACGAGATCGTTGAACTCGAGAAAGTGGTCGAGTCGCAATACATCACCAGGAGCATGACCAGCCGCGCGGACGATCTGATCGCCGAATCCAAAGAGCTCAGTGAAAAGACCCTTTTTTTGAGCAAGCTGTCGAATCTCTCCCTTCAGCTTTACAGCATCTTGCTGAAAAAAGGATACGTCAGCAATGACAGGGATTACGAAGAAGTGAAGAAGTTTTTTGAATCGTCCTTGCCCGAGTATGAAATCAGGAATCTGGGATTGAAGGAGAAACTGTATCTCTACAAAGCGATGCTTTGGTACAATTTCATCACCCAGGACTTTGTGAATTGCTACAAGTACTCCCAAAAATGGGTGGATCTGTTTTATTACAATCCCAAGCTGAAAAAGACCAATCCGGTGTTTTACCTCAAGGGGATCAACTATCTGCTCGAGACATTGTTTCTCAATCAGCAGCTGACCAAATTCAGATCTACTCTGAATTACTTTGAGGAAGAGATCAACAACCAGAGCTTCACCATCAATGAAAACACGGAATCGCTCGCGTTTCTCTATCTCTACCTCAACAAGATCAATCTCTACTTCCTCGAGGGAGAGTTCAACAAGGGAATTGAGCTGATACCGGAGGTTCTCGAGGAGATTGACAGCTTCAGATTGAAGATCGATGAGCACCATATCATGGTGTTTTACTACAAATTTGCGAGTTTGTACTTTGGTGCTTCACGCTATGAGCAATGCATATTTTACCTCGACAAAATAATCCGGAACAAGAAGCTCATCATGCGGGAAGACCTTTTGTGTTTTTCCCGAATTCTCAATTTAGTCGCTCATTATGAGGCCGGACTCGATCAGAACCTCGATGCCCTCATAAAGTCTACCTACAAGTTTTTATTGAAAATGAACGAGCTCCACCTGGTTCAACAACGAATCATTGCCTTTCTTAGAAATCTGAGCAACATTTATCCGCATGAGTTGAAAAAGGCCTTCATCAATCTGCACAAGGAGCTGAAAGCCTTTGAGAATCACCCCTACGAAAAGCGCTCCTTTATGTACCTCGACATCATTTCCTGGCTTGAAAGCAGGATTGAGAACGTCAGCGTTGAATCCATTATTCGCAAAAAATCAAAGCATCAGTACAAATAAAATCTGAGGAATTCCAAAATAGCGAAAGCTGAGCTTTCGATTTTCCCGCTGGTTTTTTCTGCTTAAACCTTGTAAAAGCACTCATTTAAAATCTTTATTATCAAACTTTTAACGAGTTGAATGGTCAATTGGATATTGTAAATACCCAAATCTTCGTCACACTGTGGAGAGCAACCTTATTATTTTTGAAGATTATTTAAAGAAACCGGGGTTTCTATAAAAACTAATCAATAGCAGAAATTGGCTTTTCTCCAGAATGAAGGACTTGAATAAATACAGCAAAAGGCTCACTCAAGACACAACTCAGCCTGCGGCACAGGCAATGCTCTATGCAGTAGGACTTTCCGAAGAAGACATGAAAAAGCCCCAGGTTGGAATTGCCAGCACGGGTTACGACGGAAATCCCTGTAACATGCATCTCAATCATTTGGCCGGAGAGATCAAAAAGGAAGTAAACAGGGAGGATGCCGTGGGGCTTGTTTTTAATACGATCGGTGTAAGCGACGGGATATCCATGGGAACGAGTGGGATGAATTATTCCCTTCCGTCCCGGGACATCATTGCTGATTCCATCGAAGTTGTAATGAACGCTCAGAGCTACGATGCCCTGGTGTCAGTGGTAGGATGTGACAAGAACATGCCTGGAGCTATCATGGCAATGCTTCGCTTGAACCGACCTGCGCTCATGGTCTACGGAGGAACCATTGCCTCCGGAAATTACAAAGGACGCAAGCTCAACATTGTTTCTGCGTTTGAGGCACTCGGTCAGAAGATTTCCGGGGAAATCGATGAAGCGGAGTACAAGGAAATCATCAAGCGAGCCATTCCAGGAGCCGGAGCTTGTGGAGGTATGTACACAGCGAACACCATGGCTTCTTCGATTGAAGCCCTGGGATTTGCCCTGCCCTATAATTCGTCGATTCCGGCTGAGAATCCGAATAAGGAAAAAGAGAGCGAAAACATTGCGAAAGCGATCAAGAATCTCCTTGAAAAAGATTTGAAACCCCTTGATATAATTACTAAGAAGTCTTTGGAGAACGCAGTGGCCGTCGTCAATGCCCTGGGAGGCTCGACAAATGCGGTCCTGCACTACCTGGCCATCGCCCATGCGGCAGGCATAAACTTCACCCTGGAAGATTTTCAGCGGGTTAGTGACCGAACTCCACTCATTGCAGATTTGAAACCCAGCGGTGAATACCTGATGGAAGACGTTCACGGCATCGGAGGTACACCGGCGGTGATGAAATATCTGTTGGACGAGGGTTTCCTGCATGGAGATTGTATGACTGTCACGGGCAAAACCCTTGCCGAAAACCTCAGGGAGATTAAACCCCTTCGCTTTGAAGAGGATCAGCAGGTCATTTACCCGACGGAAAGAGCCCTTAAGTCTTCAGGAAACATACAGATCCTTTTTGGCAACCTTGCCTCGGAAGGTGCTGTTGCAAAAATCAGTGGAAAAGAGGGCTCGATCTTCAAAGGGAAGGCTGTAGTTTTTGATGGTGAGCAGGAAGCCAATGACGGGATTGGTGCGGGGAAAGTATCAGAAGGAGACGTGGTCGTCATCCGATATGTAGGCCCTCGGGGCGGACCCGGTATGCCTGAGATGTTGAAGCCTACGTCCATGATCATGGGTGCAGGCCTTGGAAAGACCGTTGCCCTTATTACGGATGGAAGGTTTTCGGGCGGAACACATGGTTTTGTCGTAGGTCACATCACTCCTGAGGCGCAAAGTGGAGGCATGATCGGACTTTTGAAGGACGGTGACATGATTACCATTGACGCGACGAAGAATTCAATACACGTCGAGCTCAGTGATGACGAGATACAGAAAAGAAAGGAAGCCTGGAAGGAACCACCTCTGAAGCATAAGAAGGGCATACTTTTCAAATATGCCCGAACCGTTGCCTCAGCCTCAGAAGGCTGTGTAACGGATAAATATTAGAAGATACCAATAATCGATTTATGGAAACACAAACCAGTACCCAGCAGCAAGCCGCTAAAAAAACTTCGGTGAAGATCACAGGAGCTGAAGCCGTGGTCAAATGTCTTCTTGCGGAAGGAGTTGATTTGATCTACGGATATCCGGGCGGAGCCATTATGCCGGTATACGATGAGTTTTACAAATACGAAAAGGAGCTGCACCATGTCTTGACCAGACATGAGCAAGGAGCCATACACGCTGCTCAGGGCTATGCCCGTGTAACCGACAAGGTAGGTGTGGCGATCGCCACTTCGGGTCCGGGTGCCACGAACCTGATTACAGGCATAGCTGACGCTCAGATAGATTCAACGCCCATAGTTTGCATAACGGGTCAGGTTGGATCTCACTTGCTGGGAAGTGACGCTTTCCAGGAAACTGACATCGTCAGCATCTCGACGCCTGCGACGAAATGGAATTACCAAATCACCCGTGCAGAAGAGATTCCCGAGATTTTTGCCAAGGCCTTTTACATAGCCAAATCAGGACGTCCCGGGCCTGTGCTGATCGACATAACCAAGGATGCCCAGTTCGGCGAATTGGAATTTGAATACAAAAAGTGCGACAAGGTAAGGAGCTATACTCCGGTGCCTGCGACTGACCCTGAGAGTTTGACTCGGGCTGCTGAACTGATCAACAAGGCTGAGAAACCTTTTGTAGTTTGGGGACAGGGCATTACGCTTGGCAAGGCGGAACAGGAATTGAAGGAATTCATTGAAAAAGCCGGAATTCCTTCGGCATCGACGATATTGGGGCTTTCGGCCCTGCCGACTGATCATGAATTGCACGTCGGCATGGTGGGTATGCATGGAAACTATGCACCCAACAAACTCACCAATGAATGCGATCTGCTTCTTGGAATTGGAATGCGATTTGACGATCGCGTTACGGGTAGCCTGGATACCTATGCAAAACAGGCGAAAATCATACATTTTGAAATCGATCCCGCAGAGGTCGACAAAAATGTGAAAACCGATGTTGCTGTTTTGGGCAACGTGAAGGATACTCTGAGTGCCATTATCCCATTGATTGAGAAAAGAACGCATCATGCCTGGATGAAGGAATTCCGGGATCTCTATGATATTGAATACAATGAAGTCATCAGGGACCAGGTCCATGCAAACGGAAATGGATTGACCATGGCCGAGACCATTGTGAAATTGAATCAGCTCACAGGAGGAGATGCGGTGATCGTGACCGATGTTGGACAGCACCAGATGGTGGCCTGTCGTTACAGCAAGTTCAATAACGCAAGGAGCAAGGTCACCTCCGGAGGGCTCGGAACCATGGGCTTTGCGCTTCCGGCTGCCATCGGAGCCAAGATGGGTGCCCCTGAGAGGGAGGTTATTGCCATCATGGGAGATGGAGGTTTGCAGATGAACATACAGGAACTGGGCACAGTGTTGCAGACGCAAGTCCCGGTAAAGGTGGTGGTGCTCAACAATCAATTTCTGGGCATGGTTCGACAGTGGCAGGAGCTATTTTTCGAGAGTCGCTACGCCTCAACAGTAATGACCAATCCCGACTTTGTGAAGATTGCAGAAGGGTATGGCATCCAATCCAGACGAGTGAAAGATCGGGATGAACTGGAATCTGCTCTGAAAGAGATGGTCGAGGCAAAGAACTCGTATTTCCTCGAGGTCGTGGTTGAAATGGAAGAGAATGTTTTTCCGATGATCCCGAGCGGCGCAAGTGTTTCAGACATCCGATTAAAATAAAAGACATGAAGAAAGAACGCTATACAATATCGGTCTATACCGAAAACAACCTGGGACTTCTGACCCGAATCGCAACCATCTTTCTCAAAAGACACATCAATGTCGAGAGTCTCACCGTTTCCAGCACCGAGATAGACAACGTATCAAGGTTTATCATTGTGGTGGAAATAACTGAAGAACAGGTCAAGAAGATCATCGGTCAGATTGAGAAGCAGGTGGAGGTCATCAAAGCCTATTATCACACCAATGACGAGTGCATTTATCTGCAGGCGGCGCTTTTCAAGATTAAATCAAGCCTTTTGTTTGAGGAACGTCAGATTCAGAACATCATCAAGAACAGCAACGCTCAGATCGTCACGGTTTCACCTGAATTCTTCGTGATTGAGAAATCAGGCAGGAAAGAAGAGATTGAGACTCTTTACGATGAATTGTCAAAATTCGGAATCATGCAATTCGTCCGGTCGGGAAGAATCTCGGTGACCAAGGAGGAGATGAAGATCTCAGAGATTTTGAAAAAGGAGCTGATTTGATCAGAGTCTCTTAAAAAAGTACCAATAGATCCCAGCAAAGAATTTATTTTTTTAAATACAAACACAAGATTAACAAATAGAAGAATGGCAAATTATTTCAACACACTTTCTCTTCGCGAGCAATTGGAACAACTAGGAAAATGCAGGTTCATGGAATCCTCGGAATTCACCGATGGGGTCCAGGCGCTGATCGATAAAAAAATCGTGATCGTCGGTTGCGGGGCACAGGGTCTCAACCAGGGCCTCAATATGAGAGACTCCGGGCTGGATATCTCATACGCTTTGAGACAGAGTGCGATTGATGAAAAGAGAGCATCGTTTAAGAATGCTACGGAAAACGGATTTACTGTTGGGACCTACGAAGAGCTGATCCCTTCGGCGGATATGGTGTGCAACCTGACACCTGACAAGCAACACACGGCAGTGGTAAATGCCGTGATGCCCCTGATGAAAGAAGGAGCAACGCTGTCGTACTCGCACGGATTCAATATCGTGGAGGAAGGCATGCAGGTAAGAAAAGACCTCACCGTGATCATGGTGGCTCCCAAGTGTCCGGGTTCTGAGGTCCGCGAGGAGTACAAAAGAGGCTTTGGCGTGCCAACCCTGATTGCAGTGCATCCGGAGAACGATCCGCAGGGAGTAGGACTGGAGCAGGCCAAGGCTTATGCAGTTGCAACTGGTGGCGACCGCGCCGGGGTGCTTGAATCTTCATTCATCGCCGAGGTGAAATCAGACTTGATGGGAGAGCAAACCATACTTTG
>JAUIKV010000087.1 GCA_030430615.1 Bacteroidia bacterium | reverse complement strand
TTTGAGATCGGAGATACCATAGCAGATCTTGAGGAGCCGGAGGCGCTTCCCAGGATCGAGGTCGACAAGCCGACGATGAGCATGCTCTTCACGATCAACAATTCTCCTTTCTTCGGTAAAGAAGGAAAATTTGTCACCTCGCGTCACCTGCGTGATCGTCTTTTCAAGGAAACCGAGAAAAACCTCGCGCTTAAGGTTGAGGAGACCGACAGCGAAGACAAATTCATCGTATACGGACGGGGCATTCTGCACCTGTCAGTTTTGATCGAGACCATGAGAAGAGAAGGTTACGAGCTCCAGGTGGGGCGGCCGAAAGTGATTCTCAAGGAAATTGATGGCAGGCAATGCGAACCATATGAAACCCTGGTAATTGATGTTCCCGAAGAGCTGGCAAGCAAGGCGATCAACCTGGTCACGCTTCGCAAAGGGGATCTTCATGTGATGGAGCCCAAAGGAGACTTGCAGCATCTCGAATTCGACATTCCATCTCGCGGATTGATCGGGTTGAGAAACAAAATACTGACAGCCACCCAGGGAGAAGCGATCATCAACCACCGCTTGCGGGGGTATGACACTTACAAGGGAGAATTCAGCGAGGTGAACAATGGAGCCATTGTATCGGCCGAAGCGGGCAAAGCAACCGCTTATGCGATAGATCGTTTACAGGATCGGGGCAAGTTTTTCATCGATCCGAACGACGAGATTTACAAGGGCCAGGTAGTTGGTGAAAACAGCCGCCAGGATGACATGGGAGTGAACCTGATCAAGGGAAAGAAACTGACCAACATTAGATCGGCCGGTGCCGACGACAGCGCCAGAATCTTCCCAAAAATTGACTTTTCTCTTGAAGAGTGCATGGAATATATTCGTGACGATGAGTACCTTGAGATTACGCCTCTGAATCTTCGCATGCGCAAGATTGAATTCAGATAACTCAAAGGAATGTTAATTTAATGAGCCGTCTGTTTTGAAAGCTCAGAAATATGTAAATTGCGCATCAAAAATTTGAATATGAAGTGGAAATATGGACTTGTGCTGTTACTGGGAATATTAGTTTTTGCCTGTAACGATGACGATGATGAAGATAAATTTGACCCAATAGAACAAGAGGCAATAGATGATGCCTTGCTGATTGAATTCCTTCAGACACACTACCTTACAGAAGACAAGGCAATCGATACCATAACGGGCGGTGAGACACCACTTTACAACGACGTGCAGGTAGAGGTCGTGGAACGTGATGACATCGACTACAAGCTTTACTATTATATTGACAAACAAGGTGTTGGAGCAAATCCTACCATCAACGATTCGGTGCATGTGCTTTACAAGGGATTTCTATTGGACAGCACACAATTTGATTCCAACCTCAGCTATACCAGCACAAAATCCTGGTTTCACCTGGCCAGTACGATCACGGGTTTCCGTTACGGAGCTTCTCAGTTCAAATCAGGAAATGGAGTGATCTACCCGGACGAGTCATTTGGTTATGAGGATGCGGGGAACGGTATTTTCTTCATGCCCTCGGGATTGGCCTATGGGAACAACGGTTCTTTCAATGTGCCTGTCAATGCGCCCATCTATTATTTCTTTGAATTGGGACGCGTCGTGGAGTCAGATATTGACAACGACCTGGTCAAAGACAATGATGAAGACATTGACGGTGATGGCGACGTATTGGGAGACGATACGGATGGCGATGGAATCTCGGACTACCGCGACATCGATGATGATGGCGACGGAATCCTTACCCGGGATGAAGACACCGATGGAGACGGGGATCCCCGAAATGATGACTCCGACAATGATGGAATTCCGAATTACCTGGACGCTGACAGCTGATTTCAGATCAAATCTTTCAAAACCTCAATAACCCGATTGATTTCCTCTCGGGTATTGTGCTTGTTGAAAGAGAAGCGTACTGAGGTTTTCTCGGATTCTTTTTCGTCCAGAATTGCTGAAAGGACATGTGAGCCCTGGCTGCTTCCACTTTGACATGCACTTCCGCCTGAGGCGGCAATCCCATTGAGATCGAGACTGAAGAGTAGCATAGGTACGTCTTTCGGAAATCGCACACTCAATATGTGATAAGCGCTTTTTTCGAGATCGGCTGACCTGCCGTTAAACTCTATTCCATTGAAGTTTCGGCTCAGCTCTTCAATGAAGTACTGCTTTAGAGCTATGACATAATCACGATCCTTTTCGAAATTGTCAAGAGCCATTTGCAGCGCCTTGCCCATTCCTGCAATGCTGTGGGTGTTTTCGGTTCCCGCTCGCGTGCCCATTTCTTGCTCACCCCCATGAATCAGGGGCTCAATAGCTGTTGCTTTTGGCACGATGGCAAATCCCACACCTTTGGGCCCGTGAAACTTATGGGCACTTGCGGCGATGAAGTCAATGGGTGTGTTTTCCAGGTTGAAGTTGACATGACCAATGCCTTGCACTGTATCCGAATGAAACAATGCGCCATGCTCCCGGCAAAGCCCGCTCACCGCAGCAATGTCCAGCAGATTTCCAATTTCATTGTTTACCATCATGAGGCTTACCATGCAGGGGTCATCAGAGTCTTCGAGCAGTTCCTCGAGGTGCTCCAAATCGACATCTCCGAAGTCATCTATCCGAACATAATCAACCGTAATATCGTTTTCCTTTTTTATCGCTTCCAACGCATGCAGAACGGCATGATGCTCAATCTCGGAACTTATAAAGCGCTTGATTCCCCAATTTCGGGCGGCATTTTGCAGCACGAGATTATCCGCCTCGCTTCCTCCTGAAGTGAACAAAACCTGAGAGGGAGCACACTTGAAAGAAGCGGCGATCTGCTTTCGGGTGCTCTCAAGCAGAACCCTGGCTTTTCTCCCGTATTCGTGAGTCGAGGAGGGATTGCCGAAGTTGTCCCGCAGTTGTTCACACATCACCTCAACCACCTCAGGATTCAAAGGGGTTGTGGCCGCATTGTCGAGGTATATTTTTTGCATTTCACAAAAGTACTTATTTTTATTCTTGCGATTGATTAATTTCGGAGGCAAAAGGATTACTTTTACAACGGAAAAAAGACCCGGGAACTCTAATTCCAATTTATGAAGCTCACACGAATCACCAGCTATTTTTTACTTCTTTTTCTCGCGCTGTTTCATTCTTGCAGCGACGGAAATCTCGACATAGCGAGTTTTGAATTTGAAGAAAAGGTCAACACATGCGGAAGCTACACCTTGTATCGTCTGAGCACCAATGGTCAAAAAGAAGCCTTGATTGTCACCCTGACAGCACAGCAGATCAGGCAGGATGAAGATCCGGTCATTCCGGTACAGGTTTCAACCAACGGGTTGTACACCGTGACTGATCGCGTTTTCGACGACCAGGTGACCTCGTCTTACTTCTGTGCAACGGTCCCCCCTGTGGAGCCCAAGGTGCTGAGGAATTGGGAGGGTATTTCAGGATTCATTCTCGTTGAAAATCGTCCGGTCTATGAAGAAGATGGAATTACTATTGAAGCCTGGGAGCATGTCATTGTATTGAACGATGTGGTCCTTGAAAGTGGAGAGGAAAAACTCATTTTCAATGACACCTTTTTGTTTGGTACTTTCACAACATCACCCGAACTCTGATCGAAAATTATTGTTAATTTCAAATGCTGAGAATTGAAGCATGGGCCTTGTTGATTTTTTAGAGAACATGTTGTCCTGTAAATGGAAGGAATTGGGGCTCGAATGCACGGGTTGCGGCTTGCAGCGATCTGTCATTCATTTGTTGAGGGGAGAGTTCGGAGAAGCATTTTCGGTTTACCCGGCAGTCTACACCCTGATCCTGATGTTCGCATTTCTCGGCATTCACCTGCGATTCAACTTGGCCAAAGGCGCCCAGATTTTAAAGTGGTTATTCGTATTGAACATTGCGATCATTGTTGTTCATTATATTCTAAAGTTCATCTGATTATGTACAAAGAAAAACTTCCGCATTCACAAAGTGCACTGGTCCTAGGTATCAGTTCCATCATAACGGCCTGTTGTTGCTGGGGTGTGATTGGGGTGATTCTCGGAGCCATCGGGATTTACGAATCCAACAAGGCCATAGCTATCTACAATGAGCACCCGAATGATTTTGACGGGATCAACAACGCCCAGACCGGGAGAACCACCTCCATCATCGGGATCATCATAGGTGTCATTTCCATGCTATGGATGATCTATATGTTCAGTTCCGGTGATTATGAGATGTTCTATGAACATTACGAGCAATTTTTAGAAGACAATGCTTAAAGATTCGAACAGACATAAAGGCATGCGCAACCAGCTCGTGAAGACCATTGAGCGCAAGGGCATTACAGACAAGAAAGTTTTGGAGGCGATCTCCAAGATTCCCAGGCATTTGTTCATGGACTCGAGCTTTGTCGATTTTGCCTACCAGGACAAACCCTTTCCGATTGGGGCCGATCAGACGATTTCACAACCGTTCACTGTGGCTTTTCAAACGGAGCTCCTGAAAGTGAAACCAGGAGACAAGATTCTGGAGATCGGTACGGGGTCGGGATACCAGGCCGCTGTTCTTATCGAGCTCAAGGCCCAGGTTTACAGCATTGAGCGCCAGAAGGAATTGTACACAAGGGTCAAGAAGTTTCTGCCGTCAGTCGGTTATGTGCCCAAGAAGCTCATCTACGGAGATGGTTACCTCGGCTTGCCTGAAGAGGCTCCTTTCGACGGAATCATTGTCACGGCGGGAGCGCCAGAAGTGCCCAAGGCCCTGCTAAGCCAGTTGAAAGTAGGGGGGAGACTCGTCATTCCGGTGGGAGATGACGTCCAGGTGATGACCCTTTTTATTCGAATCTCTGAAAAGTCTTTCGAAAAGCACGAGTTCGGGGATTTTCGTTTTGTGCCCATGCTCAAGGAGAAATCCAACAATCGATGACTTGACAAATAATCAGAAAGATGAGCGATATTGTATTGAAGACCCCATTGGTGAGTGTGGATTGGCTGTACGAGAATCTCGATGCTCCTAATCTTGTAATTCTCGACGCATCTCTGCCCAAAGCGGGTATGGGTGAGGAGACCTTGAGTTCATCCCTGATTGAAGGGGCACGTTACATGGATCTCAAAAACCGTTGGGCTCATAATGGCGCAAAGTTTCCCAACACTATGCTGGACGCCGCCAATTTTGAGCAAGCCGCTCAGAATCTTGGAATCGACAATACTTCCGCCCTCGTGATATACGATCAGCACGGTATCTATTCAAGTGCCCGGGGTTGGTACATGTTTCGCGCGATGGGACACCACAATGTCGCGGTTTTGGATGGTGGTCTTCCAGCTTGGGAGCATGCTGCTTATCCCGTCATGCCAAAGAAAGAATACCTGGGTAAGAGGGGAGGTTTCTCAGCAAGCTTCGGTGCCAATTCTTTCAAAAATCATAGTGAGGTTTTCACCTCGCTGGAGGACTCTTCCAAACAAGTTCTGGATGCACGTGCCCGGGACAGGTTCCTGGGACTTGTTGAAGAGCCTCGAGAAGGATTGAGGAGCGGACACATCCCGGGGTCAAAGAGCTTGCCTTATACCGAGCTTCAGGAAGGTGGAAAGATGAAAGACAGAGATGCCGTGGACGCGATGTTTTCGAAAATGACTGATAAGGAACAAGAGCTCGTGTTTTCCTGCGGATCGGGGATTACTGCATGCGTACTCGCACTTGGTGCTGAGCTTACCGGAAGATCCGGATACTCGGTTTACGACGGCTCCTGGACCGAATGGGGCTCACTGCAAGAACTGCCCATTGAGAAAGGTTGAGTTTCAAAAAGCTTTCAGGCTGAGGTCCATGTTTCGAACCGAGTGGGTCAGGGCGCCTGAGGATATATAGTCAACACCACATTCTGCATATTTCCTGGCTGTTTTCAGGGTTATCCCTCCCGAGGATTCGGTTTGACACTTGTCTCCGATCATTCTTACGGCCCGATCCGTGTCTTCAAAACTGAAATTATCGATCAGAATCCTGTGAATGCCTTCATGTTTGAGAATCTGTTCGATTTCCTCAAGGTTCCTGGCTTCAACAATGATCTTCAGATCCAGTTCATTCTCTTTCAAGTAGGCCTTAGTTTTTTCGATGGCCTGATCGACACCCCCTGCAAAATCGATGTGATTGTCTTTGAGCATGATCATGTCATAGAGGGCAAATCGATGATTGACTCCTCCACCGATCTTTACAGCCCATTTTTCGATGGCCCTCAGACCGGGAGAGGTCTTTCGCGTATCGAGGATGCGCGTTTTGGTTCCTTTGAGCTTCTTGACAAACTTGCTCGTTTTGGTCGCGATGGCACTCATTCTTTGCATGGCATTGAGCACCAAACGCTCTGCCTTCAGAATGGATTGGGAGCGACCGGTGACATAAAAGGCTACATCCCCGGGTTTGATCTTGTCGCCGTCATTGAGAAAGACCTCAATTTTCAAATCAGGGTCGACCTCATTGAAGATCATCTTGGCAAACTCAACACCTGCGAGGATGCCTTCTTCCTTTACCAGAAGCCTGGCTTGCCCGTAGGCATCAGCCGGGATGCACGCCAGGGAACTGTGATCTCCTTCGCCAATATCCTCCCGGATTCCATTCCTGATAATCAGTTGCAATTCGTTGAGCATCTGTTCCTTTGTGATCATGTCTTCGATTTAGGCCCATTAAAACAGGTGGGTAGCTTACAAAAATAAGTCTTTATATTTACCCGAACAATTAGACTCCCCAACCACGACTCGAATCTATGAAGATCAAAATACTGGCTGTAGGAAAAACCGATGACAGGCACCTGGAAATTCTCATCGACAGGTACATGAAGAGGTTGACTCATTACCTAAGTGCGACCCTGGAAATCCTGCCTGACGTCAAAAACGCCAGGAATCTTTCGGAGAAGGAGCAGAAAAGGGTTGAAGGGGAATCCATCCTGAAAAAAATTCAGACAAGTGACCATGTTGTCCTCCTGGATGAGAAGGGCAAGGAATTCAGATCCATGGAGTTTTCACAGTATCTGCAAAAGAAAATGAATGCCGGCACACGAAGCCTGGTTCTTGTAATTGGAGGCCCATACGGCTTTTCAGATTCGCTCTATAAAAGAGCTGATGGAAAGCTATCCCTTTCGAAAATGACGATGTCACACCAGATGATAAGGCTCTTTTTGGCAGAACAGATCTACAGGGCTTTTACGATTTTACGCAATGAGCCTTATCACCATGAGTAAATCGTGAAGAATCAGCTCCAAAATCCTACTATGCGCTCAACCATCCAGAAGGCAGCCAGCGAACCGATTGCATAGGCAGGAACTTTCCTGACAAAAGGAGGCCAGTCTTTTTTCATATTGATCAGGTAGATTACGAGCAGCATGAAAATCACGAAAATGATTTGCCCCAATTCAACACCGACATTGAAGAATGCCAGTGCCAACGGAATCTCGGTTTGAGGAAGCCCGATGTCAGCGAGGGCACCCGCAAATCCAAATCCATGAAGCAAACCGAAGGTAAATGCGACGATCCAGGGCTTCTTGCTGGTCATCGTTTGCTTCCCATCCAAATTTTTCATGATTTCAGAGGCCAGAAACACAATGCTCAGAGCGATAACGGCTTCGACGGGCGGGCCTGGAAAGTTTACTATTCCCAGGGCTGCGAGGCTCAGGGTGATGCTGTGGGCCAGGGTAAAGGCGGTTATAGTTTTCAGAATCCTCCATTTGCCCTTGGTGATCATGATGAGGGCCAAGACAAAAAGCAAGTGATCTATGCCTAACAAAATGTGCTCAACACCCAAAATCGTATAGGTCTTGATGACCTGTAAAGCACTTGTCTCTCCCGGGATGATCCCGCGGTCCTTATCTGCCTGCAGCATAAGGGTGGTTTTCTCACCATTTAGGAATGACACCGAAACCAGCACATCGATCAGTGTTTTGTTCAAACCGTTGATGAATAGCTCTTTGCCTCTCAAGCTGGTGTCGGAGCTGAGCAGGTAGGTATAAATGGCCGCGTCGGGAGTCTGTTTTGGGTCTTTTAAGGTTTCCAAAATGAATCCATCGGGGAATACAGGCTGAATGCGAGGCACTGCGTCACCCATCCGGGGCACCTTCCAATAAATCTCGTAATTCAGGGGTGAAGTTTCGACAATTTGCAAATACGCAGGCCTTATTTCGTGGCTTCTTACCGAAAAAGAAATCAAAAAGAACCCGCAAACAAATACGATGGATAACAGAGATTTTCCCGAACCAAAGGAGGGTCCTCCCTGATTAAACCTCGTCTTCAATAGTTGCGAGGTATTTTCCAAAAAAAACTTAGTTATTTGAAACATCTCTATTTTTCAGGTATTCGACAAACGCGGCATCAAATTTCTCAGGATCGAGGTCATATTCAATATCATAGTTGCTGCGAAGCTCATCATAGACCTGGTCATTTATCTTTCTCTGGTTCTCATATTCAAAATCCCGTTTCAATTCCTTGAGAATACTTTGAAATTCTGGGGCTCGGGCCGGAATTTTCTTAGTCATATATATAAGGTGCCAACCAAACCCGGATCGAACTGGGCCTGTCCATTGAGCAGTATCCAGGTCTTTCAGGGCCATGGCGAATTCCAGACCCAGCTGACGGTCCAATTCATCTTTGTCGATCGAATTAAAAAAGTATGGAAAAGGTAATTTGTCACCCTGTGCTTTAAGAGTCTCGGGAGATTGACCTTCGATGCTCACCAGAGTTTGTTTTGCATCAGATTCTGGTTCTGGGCGCGAATCTAACCTGTAACTTACCTGGTAAAAGGAATAGATCGGTGGCAGCAAGTATTTATCTTGATTTTCCTCGTAATACTTCCTGAGTTCATTTTCATTGGGTTCCTTAAGCGTTGCCAAATCATTGGAAAGGAAATTCATTTTTTGAGCCAGTCGCCTCTTGATGATTTCATCGTTGTGATCCAGGTTCATCTTCAGGGCTTCCTGGTAAAACACCTCCTGGCGGATGTTCTGTTCCACCAAACTTTTCAGCTCTTCGTCTGTTGGCAGCCTATTCCATTGCATTTCCCAGCTGGCGATGATATTGTCCATGTCATAATCATCAAAGTAAATCTTGTCCCGGGAATCTTCC
>JAUIKV010000086.1 GCA_030430615.1 Bacteroidia bacterium | reverse complement strand
GAGCTGGGAATGAATGCGATGGCTGATGCATTCTCAACTAAACTGACAGCCTTTGGTATCAATCACACCTACGAAAAATTCGATGGTGGTCACTTTAGCAAACTATTTTCAAGACTGGAAATATCCTTTGAATATTGCTCCGACGGCATGGACTGATTTTTGTATTCTATCAATCGTTTTTCAAATAAAAAGCAGCTTTTGGCTGCTTTTTGTTTTCTGCTTCGATTCAAGATAGTCGGTTTTGTACTCACTGAATCCGCGGTTTTTGTACAATCCGGATAATTAGAGAAACAATGAAGATCAGGAAGCCATACAGCGTGGTGATTGTACTTACTTTGAGACCCCCTGCCAGCATCGAAGAGCTGATGTCCGGGGTTTGCTCCATGGCGTTGAAGGCTGTGTACAGTCCTATCAGTTGCCCGAGTATTCCGAAAGTGAGGGCAAGAATGCCCAATTCCTTGACCCATTGTGGAAATTTCCAGGCGCTTACTAAGACAGCCACTAAAAGAAGGGTCAGAATGCTCATAAAGAGAGGTCCGCCCATGTAAAAGATTTCTAACATAATATTGGATTTTGTTTACCTGACTAAATTACGTCAAACCAACTTAACGGGTTGATGTCAAAACCACCCCTGGACTTGTTAAATCCCGAATTAGTCTTTTGTCAGGCTCAGCATCGTCTGAAATCGAATCGGATTAATTATTTTTGGGGATGCTCACAAAACATCTCTTGAAGATTCTCTATTGGTTTGGTTTTACCCTCATGATAGCTTTTTTGTTCAAGTCGTCATTTCATAAGTTTTGGCAGGCCTGGATCACGGCAACCATGCTCTTGCCTTCTGTGGTCGTTGTAAAGTACGGTCTCGAGCAAGGCAGCAAGCAGAAGAGCGCTTTCAGCAGGGGAGTTCTGTTGTTTTTCTATGGAATTTTATGCCTTTACCTGAGCTATATGGCCATTCTTGCCGCCTATTGGTATTTTCTGGAGCTCGATTCACAGGCTTTCAACTTCATGATTGTCAACCCCGTGTTTATATGGATTTCCATTGGCTTTTTCGTGTTTTTGGAGCAATTGGTCTTCAAGACCCCGGTTGAGGAGGAATCCAAGACAGTAACGATCTTCAGTGAGAGGAAGAAAACCGTGTTGCAGATCGATCAGATCACCTATGTCGAGAGTCGGGGGGATTTTACAGTAGCGCATTTGGACACAGGTGAATCCTTCAAGAACAGCGTGAAAATCTCACAGTGGGAGCAGCGTTTGCCGGAATTTTTGAGAATTCATCGTTCCTTCCTGGTCAACCCGCATAAAGCAGCGCTTCACGGGTCACAGGTTCGGGTTGGCATAGACGAAGACCTGCCGGTCTCTCGAGGATATAAAACAAGGGTTGAGGCATTTTTTCTCGGTTGAAGAAGTTTTGTATCTTCCTGCTTCAAACAGCCACCTTATGAAGCGTATTTCCATTCTCCTTTTTTTACTGTCTGCTTTCTTGATTCAGGGACAGAATAAAGCCCTGGTCGGAGGAACCCTGATCGACGGATTCGGTAATGATCCCATCCGCAACAGCGTCATACTGATCGAGGGAGACAAAATAACAAAGGTAGGGACAACATCCACATTGGAGGTTCCGCAGGGTTTTGAAGTGATTAGCACTGAGGGGATGAGCGTTCTGCCCGGCCTTTGGGACATGCACGTTCATCTGATGATAAACGGTCATTCTGACTATGGATACTGGGACAAGACCTATCCACCCTTATTCGAAAAAGTCATCATGCCATCCTCAGCTCACCAATTGCTCATGGCGGGAGTGACCAGTGCACGTGATCTCGGAGCACCCCTTGAGCCCAGCATCAACGTGCGGGATGCGATCAATCAGGGAAGGATTCCCGGCCCTACCATGTACATGAGTGGTCCGTTCATACAGAAAAAACCTTATCCGGGAACCGAAGATTTCAGATGGGGGGTCAATGGTGCGAAGGATGCCCGAGAAAAGGTGAAGAAGCTGGCCAAAGCCGGAGTCGATTGCATCAAGCTCATTGATCAGGATGAAATGACCTTTGAAGAACTTGCAGCTGTTGTTGATGAGGCTCACAAGAACAATTTAAAGGTGGTAGCTCATTCCCACAGACCCGAAGAGATAAGATTGGGCCTGAAAGCTGGTGTTGACAACTTTGAGCACACCGGCCTGTCTTCAGCTCCCCGGTATCCAGACGACATTATCAAGATGATTGCTGAACGAACCGGGCAGATGAACCTCGGACCTCTCTTCTGGACACCGACCATAGAGGGGCTTTACAACTATGATTACGTAGTGAGCAATCCGGAGATGCTGGACAATGATTCCTGGCACCTGGATCTTCCGGATTCGGTGATAACCGATATAGAACAATCCATACAACATCCCGGGCAGCTTCCGTATTTTCAACTTACACCCAGTCGCAAGCCTACGCTGAAAACCAAGTTCACCCAATTGAGAGAGGCGGGAGTCGTTATGCTTATAGGCACAGACAGCGGTATCCCCATGAAGTTTCACTCGCAGAGCACTTGGAACGAGTTGGACATCTGGGTAAGGGTTATGGGAGTAAAACCCCTGGAAGCCATTAAATCGGCAACCTACTGGCCTTCGGTTTTTATGGGCGTGGATCATGAGGTTGGCACCATCACTCCGGGTAAAAAGGCCGACATCATTGCCGTAAAAGGCGATGTGCTACGTTATATCTCACTTCTTCAGGATGTGGATATGGTCATGAAACATGGCAAAGTTGTCAAGAATCTCAAGTGAAATCAATAAAGCATGCATTTAAAATTGAGAAAAAGAATATTCCGACTCCTGGGACTTTTGGTTTTTGTGTCCTTTTTAGGGGTGTTTCCCGCAGTAGGGCAAACTGAGACAGGAGGGCAGGTCATTGATTCAACGGGTATAGAGGCTCCCAAAGCAATTCCAACGCAGGACCTGATTCAAAAGATTGAGGAGGCAGTTGAGGAGACCAAAGTGATAGGGAGAAAGATCGAGGCCAATGATGATCTTGTGAGTTTAGACACACTGTTTCCTGCCTATGTGAAGTTCATTCAACGAGAGATGAAACTGACCGAGAGTTTTATCAGCTCTAATCCGAACAGGCAGAAAATCAACAATCAAATCAAAAAGTGGAACGGATACAATAATCACCTGACCCAATGGGAATCCCTGGTGAATGAGTATGAAGCTCGAAACATTAAACTTCTGGAAAGGGTTCAGCTCAGCGAGCAGATTTGGAAACTTACCTATGAAAAGATTCGGGACCAGCAAATTCCTGTGGAAGTTTCAAGGAGGGTAAAGGAAACCTATGATGAGATGAGGGGTTTGAGCAAGCAGATCACATCGAAGAACAACGACTACCTCATTCTCGAGTCAAGGATCAACAAACAGAAGGTTGACATAGCCGAGGTGATCGACGTACTCGAAAAGCTCAAAGAATCTGAGATTTATAGCTTGTTCTATCTCAGACACGAACCTCTTTGGCAATCAGACTATTCCACTCTTACCAAGCAATCCGACGGAGCTGAGAGAGGAACGGCTTTTTACCAAAACATTTCTGAGTCAATTAAATACCTCAGGGATAATTCCTTGCGCTTATTTTGGTATTTGATATACGTTTTGGTTTTCGCCTTCTTCATACGTTGGCTCAACCGGGTTTTTGAGAATTACAAACACGAAGAAACAGATAGAAATATCGTCAAGGCCAGAGATACTATAATAAAGCATTCTCGGCAGGTGATAATCTTTATGTCGCTTTTGGGATTGACATATTACCTGGAGAATCGCCCGACTCTTCTGAACGACGTTCTTCATCTTTTGATTCTGATCAGTTCCATTCCGCTGGTGCGGCCATTTATGAGAGATTCATTTAAGAATCTGCTCTATTATGTGATTCTGGTTTTTATCCTGGACACGGTTAAGACGTATATCTGGTTCAGTTCCCTGCAATACAGGGTCTATTTGATGATTGAGGCGCTTTTCGTCATTCTTTTACTTTATCGGTATGCCTTCCGCTACATGGGAGCACTCCGGTTTAAGGAACATTTCTTTGGTGCATTACTGCTTCGTCTTGCACCGGTCTTTCAGTTGATCGCTTTGATTTCTATCATATCCAATGTGCTCGGATACACCAACTTGACTGATTTGTCTTTGAAGATAGCGGCCAAGAGTGGGGTATACGCGGTAATTTCGTATGCACTGCTACTTGTTTTGGGCGGAATGACAATTGGGGTCATTCACAACCATTTTGAGTCAAGGGAGAATGGAGATTCTCCACAGAAAAAAATCATTGAGCTAAAGTCACTTTACTTCATTCGATTCGTTGTCATCGTATTCTGGTCAATAATCTTTCTCTCGATTATTGACATGTTGAACCCGATTAATGGGTACCTCACAGATGCGTTGTCGGAGCCCTATGTCTTCGGCAGTTTGTCAATTACCATAGGTGACGTGTTGAATTTCCTGTTCATTTTGTTGATCTCATTCACGATCACTTCCCTGGTTGCTTTCTTTATCGACAGCGGGCAATTCAAGTCCAAGTACATCAATCTTCCGAAAGGAATACCCGCGGCGATTTCACTGGTCATTCGCTATTTTATTATTGCCGCTGGTATCATTCTGGCGCTTTCTTCCCTGGGCGTGGATCTGAGCAAATTCAACCTCATGGCAGGTGCATTGGGCCTGGGTATAGGTTTTGGCCTTCAGAATGTGATCTCCAATTTTGTTTCGGGACTGATACTCGTATTCGAGAGACCTATACTGGTTGGTGACACCGTAGAAGTGAACAATCTGCTCGGTACGGTCAAGCGCATTGGAGTTCGCTCCTCGAATATAAGCACGTTTGACGGAGCTGAGGTGGTGGTACCCAATTCCAATCTCATTTCGAATGACCTGATCAATTGGACGCTATCCAGCAATCTGAAACGCATCGAGATTCTGATCGGAGTAGCCTATGGGACCGATCTCAATACGGTACTGAAGATTTTGAGAGAGACCGTCGATTCTCATGAGGATGTGCTCAAAACTCCTGCACCGCAAGCATTATTCAGTGATTTCGGAGACAGTTCTCTGAACTTCAGGCTGAGGTTCTGGGTTCCTTTTGAACATGGAATGCAGGCTAAGAGTGATGTTTCGGTCGCCCTGTATAATGCTTTTGAAGAAAAAGGGATTCAAATACCATTTCCACAACGTGACATTCATATCAAGACGGTTCCTCCGGAGCCGGGAGAGAATAAGCTTACTCCTCCAGAGTGACGTTTTCGAAATAACCTGCTGTTTCCATGATCGAGGCAAATACGGCCGCAGCTACCAGTTGAAGATGGGGCTCAATCGAATTGTTGATCCAAATGTATTTTTTGTAGGCAAAATTTCCCCCTGAATAATATTGCATGGAACCCAGGGTCAGCCCTTCCTGCATCAAGGTGATGCCTTTCGGAGCTGTGAATTCAGACTTGCCCAACGGGTCTCCTATAATTGAAAATATCTCGATGTCCTCATCTCCATTGGTGAGAACCATGTCGCTAAGAGACATGATGCCGGTTCCCGCGGGTTCTTTCAGAATCAGCACCCAGAGCTCATCGGGTTTGAGATTGGTAGTTATGTACACCGACACGTCTCTCAAACTGTCTTTGCTTGTCTCCACTGAGGCCTCGACGTAAGCTGAATCTGTTTTTCGCGGGATGACATCCAGGGCAAACTTCAGTTGAGTGGATTTGTCAGCAGATGGCCCGATCAACCGGGTCCGGTCGGTCGTAGCCTCAGCACCTCTTCTGTTTTCAGTCACATAGGGCCCAAACTTCACCTTCGGAGGTTTCTTGTCGTTGATCATGCCAATTTTAATCAACCATTTTTCACTGTTTTGTCTAAGAGACTCCGAAATTGGAATGTCCTTGTCCTGACCGTGGGCAAAAATGCAGCTTAAAAAGAGTACTGTCAAAACTATTGTCGGGCGGCCGCAGATTTTCATAGAATTCTGCTTTCCTGTTTGTATTCGATGTTCCTTTCTCTCAGGTAGTCGAGAATGTAAAGGCAGCAAGATTCGTTCTTTCCCACCAGTTCAGGAGGGAATACGCCCTTTTCCTTGAACAGTCCATCTAGAAACATGTTGGCAGCAGCCGTGGCGGTATATCCCGTCGTTCTTGACATGGATGAGGTATGGGTCTTGGAACAGTATTCATCATGGAGGTTGTAGACGATCTCCTGGAGCTCTCCCCGGTCGTTCTTTCCCTTAATGGTGATTCTCATAACTGTCAACTCTTCTTCATTTTCCCCGAGCTTCCATTCATCAATAAGCACCTTGCTGGTGAAATCCAGGGGCCGGATTTTGTTTCCGTCAAGTTCAATCTCCTTTTCGCTAAAGAATCCGCTCTCTTTCAGGGCCATGATGTATTCCACGTGCCCGGGATATCTCAAGGTTTTCTCTTTCATGTTCGGAATATGGGGCATGGTCTGAATGATTGATCTCAGACCGTCGGTGTTGAACGATTCCAGGGTCCCTACCTTTTCGAATTCGATGAATTCACTGTCGGTGAGGGGCTCCCGGACAACTTCAACTCCGTTTTCCACGTATCTGGCGGGTCGGGTGTATTCTTCAATCACATCAATAGGCGAGAAAGGGGCTTTATAGCAGAATGGCCATTTTTTAACCTTGGGAAGTCCACCTACCAGGCATTCGAAGCTCTCAATTTTCATTTTTTCATTGTGATATCCCAACAGGATGTTGTCCATTCCCGGGGCGACGCCACAATCTACGATTGCCGTTACGTTTTTCTCTTTGGCCAGGGCGTCCAGCTCCAGTGAATTTTCCGGAAAAAACGAAATGTCAACCACATTTTTTTTGGATTCAATGATAGTTTTAAGCGTCTCGAATCCCAGGAAACCAGGAACCGCACAAATAACCAGGTCGAAGGGCTGTATGGTCTCGGCAAGGACAACCTTGTCGCATACGTCCAGTTCCTGAACACCCAGCTCAGGACATTTTGCCTGTACCCTTTTTAGGGTCTCTTCATTTAGATCTGTCAGGGTTACCTGGTGATTTTTCGCCATGTCAATGGCCATTGCGCTGCCGACCATTCCGGCTCCGATTACAATTACGTTGCTCATCTATTATTTTAATGTAAGGTGAATTGACGCTTTGGCATCAGAGCAAAGATGGGGAAACTATTCGGTTTTTTCAAACACCTTCACCGGTCCGTTGTTCTGTGAGGCCAGGATAAAATGCCGTCCGTTTTTGTCCTTTAAAGTTGTCAATTTGTTCGATTGCTCAGGCACGTAGAAACCCGAATCTCTCGTCGGAATCCATTTCAACCCATCCGGTCCGCCCTTGAGAAATCCGCCAGTAAAAGCGTCGAAACGCCCGTAGTTGGATTCCGATGAGAAATCATTTCCGACCAACAAGGCATCCATGAACCCATCGTTGTCGTAATCCATCACCAGGATGTCATTGATCGGTGCAACCTGGCAGGCTCTGGGCAGCGGAGTAAGCTGAAAGGTGCCATTGCCCAAATTCTCCGCATAACTGTTTGCTAAGGTCGTGACTTTCAGGGTCTGTTTTTTGAGATCTTCAATTTCGAGAAGAGCCACGTATTCCATGCCGGCAAATTGCTCGTAAGTGACAAGGAGTATCTTGCTGTTGGGAAACTGCTTCTCGATGTCATCCCGGGTATGAACCGGAAGAATCTTCATCTCACCGTTTACATCAAAGTACTGCCCGAGGACAGGATCCGGACTTCCGTTGTTATTGTAGTCATCTTTATAAACGTACAAGGGCCATTCATCAGAGGCTTTGAAGTAGCTGTTCAAGCCCAGGTTGCCCAATATGAAATCGGTATCGCCGTCATTGTCAAAATCCCCTGAGGCGATGCTGTTCCACCATCCTTCAGCACTTATTTCCTCACTTTCCCCGTTGACCCAAGTCATCGGCATTTCCTTTATCTGACCTCTTTGGTTGTTAAAAGTGCGAACCGACATGAACTCCCCGACGACGATCAAATCTTCCCATCCGTCCCCATCGAGGTCCTGCCATAAGGCGTCCGACACCATGCCTAGAGAATCAAAAGCAGATGACTCAGCCTTTCGGAAATTTCCATTTTCATTGACAAGGATGTAGCTGTTGGGCGAGTTCGGGTATTTTTTGGGAACGATTCGGGAACCCACAAAGAGATCTAAATCCCCGTCGTGATCTACATCTATCGGTTTGATGCATCCAGTGCTTTCATAAATCTCGGGCAAAGCTGACGGATCATAGGTGAAATGTCCTTTTCCGTCATTTCGGTAGAGTCGATCTTCATAGAAAGGGGATTGCGTGTCGAACAGATTGCCTCCGCTCGCCACGTAAAGATCCATGTCATTGTCGTTATCGGCGTCAAAGAAGATCGCCCCGGTCTCAACATTGATCGAATCCAGGACCTGAATCGGTTGATACTTTCCTGAATCATCCTGTGCCCAAATTTTACCTGGAGTGTTGAGGTCACCCCCCGTGTAAATCTCTTCTCCAGGTATTCCATCCAGGTTGGCAGCGGCCAGAGCCGGTCCTTTTTGAGAGAACTGCTTGACCAACAGAGGCTGATTGATGTATTCATTGACAGGTGACTGGAAATGTGTGAAATCGATGACCTCTTTCCTTTCACTAAAGAGTGGTTTGGGAGTTTTAGACACCGAAGACGAAGAATCAATTCCCGAATTGACAACCTTGACTGGATGACTTGAAGCGGATTCTTCAACCTCGATCACCTGATCCGCATCCAGATTTGCGAGCTTTGAAATTTTTCCGTCTGGCCACACCACGCGAAGAGAATCCACTTTTTTTCCCGTGAGTCCGAAATGGAGGATCGGTTCGACAGATGAGAGATAACCACGAATAAGGGACTGAAATTGAAATTGAGCCCTACCTTCAGACCAGAGTGTCACTTTTGCCCCGATCGCATCCGGGTTGCCTGGCTGCCCTCTGAGCCTGATTCTGAGATAGTGATTTTCGAGTTTTTGGGAGGATTGATTTTCCAGTAAAAAAGCCTCCTGGTTGATATTGTTCACTGCAAGGTCCAGATCTCCATCAAGGTCCAGATCCGCATAAGCCACTCCATTGGAAAGAGAAATCTTGTCTTCGATCCAGGTTTGGGAGACCTCGTCA
>JAUIKV010000085.1 GCA_030430615.1 Bacteroidia bacterium | reverse complement strand
GTTATTTTTTTTATTCAACTCGATGATCTGGTTCGTTTGCTCAAGGGTGAGCTTGTGCCAGATGACCGGATTGTCTTTGTAGGCATACCAAATCCAGCCCTTGAAGATATCCATCTTTTGAAAGACGGCGGTTCCTTTTTGGGTATGCAACCAAAGATTGGTTTTAGGAAAATCCTTGAGGGCGTCCAGGTAGGAATCCAGCTCGTAGTTCAGGCAGCATTTCAATTTGCCGCATTGACCCGCCAACTTCTGAGGATTCAGAGATAGTTGCTGATATCTCGCTGCCGAAGTACTCACGGACCTGAAATCCGTCAGCCAGGTGGAGCAGCAAAGCTCTCTCCCGCAGGATCCGATGCCTCCGAGACGGGACGCCTCCTGGCGCAAACCTACTTGTTTCATTTCAACCCGGATGCCGAAAGTTCCTGCCAGCTCTCGAATCAATTGCCGAAAATCCACGCGTTCGTCAGCCGTGTAATAGAAAGTGGCCTTGTTTCCATCTCCCTGGAACTCCACATCAGAAAGCTTCATTTTGAGTTGGAGCCTTGAGATGATCAACCGGGACTTTCTCTGGACTTCAAGCTCTTTCCCCTTGGCGGCATTCCAAATGTCGATATCCCTTTGACTTGCCTTTCTGTAAATTTGTTTGGGTTCTTCCTTTCTTCCGCGAGAGCGCTTCTTTTTCATTTGCACCCGAACCAATTCACCTGTCAGGGAGACCACCCCGATGTCATGGCCAGGTGATGTCTCGACCGCCACAACGTCGCCCATGCTGAGCGAAAGCTCTTTGGTATTGCGATAAAAGCCTTTTCGCCCATTTTTAAAACGGACCTCAACCATGTCGAAAGGCTTTTGACTGGAGGGAAGCTCCATGTTGGCAAGCCAGTCGAAGACGTTCAGCTTGTCACAGCTGCCGTCTGCGCAGGCGCCATTGCTTTTGCATCCCGCTGGGATTCCCTTTATAGTAGATGAGCACGAATTGCAGCTCATAGAATATCGTATTTTGCAAAATGATGAGCCAACTGCTTAACTGTCAATCGATTTCCCTTCTTTTTAACAGTTGACCCGGTAAGGTCCTGGATTCTGAATCGCACAGAACAGACCCGGAAAATTTAGGGTAAATATACTCAATAATACCTAATTAAAAAGAGCACCTGGGCTTTTGGAGCGCAGCCCTGCATTCGACTTCGGAATCAGCTTCTCTTAACGCTGATTATCTTGACCGGGCAGGCTTCTTTCGCCTTCTCGGCGTCCTCGTAAATGGACTCATCAGGAGATTTGATGGTATGAAACCCCTTTTTCGCCTCTGAATGAAGCAGAACAGATTTCCCGTCTTTCTTGGACATCTGGAATTGACTCGGGGCCAATTCGACGCAATAGTTGCATCCGATGCATTTGTTTCTCTGAAGTGTGATGATGACCATGAAAGGTTCTTCTGAGTTTTCGGCAAAAATAGCTATTTTCAAGTGCCTCAGCGATGTGGTTGCTCTTTTTTTGTTTTCTTTGCAAGCAAAGACGGCAGCATGCTTTTTTCAGAGATCATCGGGCAGGAAAATATCAAAAATCATCTGGTTCGCACCGTTGACAATGGTAGAATCCCTCATGCCCAGCTCTTCGTGGCTCCTACCGGGAGCGGCGCCCTGCCCATGGCCATTGCCTATGCTCAATACATTCTTTGCTCCAACTCCGGTGGCGAGAACAATACCGGCGACCCGGCTTGCAATCTTAAGTTTGAGAAGCTTTCGCACCCGGACCTGCATTTTGCCTTTCCGGTCACAACGAATGAAAAAGTAAAAAAGCATCCAACAAGCAACTCCTTCCTTGAAGAATGGCGGGAGTTTGTTTCCGGGCACCCGTACGGAAGCCTCTTCAACTGGTACCAGCTTCTCGGCATTGAGAATAAGCAGGGGCAAATCGGCGTGGATGAAGCCGAGGAAATCGTTAAAAAACTTTCGCTTAAGGCCTACGAAGGAGGATATAAGGTTATGATCATCTGGATGGCCGAGAAAATGAATACCTCTGCTGCCAACAAGTTGCTCAAGCTGATTGAAGAGCCTCCGTCAAAAACGGTTTTGTTATTGGTGGCCGAAGATGAGGAGCAAATCTTGAAGACTATTGCCTCGCGTTGCCAAATCCTGCACTTCCAGGGACTGACCGAATACGATATCAAGAACAAGCTCATGGAAGATCACCAGCTGGAAGAAAGCCAGGCGGTCCGCATTGCCCACCAGTCGCATGGCAGCTGGAACAAAGCGGTTCACATGTTGAAGCGGGATGACAATGAGCTCGCGTTTGAAAAATGGTTCATCACCTGGGTTCGAACGGCGTTCAAAGCCAAAGGCGATGCCTCTGTCGTTCATGACCTCATCACGTGGAGTGAAGAGATTGCGAAAACAGGGAGAGAGACCCAGAAGCGCTTTTTGGACTACTGTTCCCAGTTTTTCAGACAAGCCCTGCTGGCCAATTACGGTGCGGGTTCCCTGGTCTATCTCGAGACCGGAACGAGAAACTTTGACCTGGAAAAGTTTGCCCCCTTTATTCATGGAGCCAACATCGAGGACATTCACCAAGCTGTCGAAGACGCAATCTATCACATTGAAAGAAATGGCAATGCCAAGATAATTCTTCTCGATCTCTCGATGCAACTCACACGTTTTTTGCACAAGAAGGAAGTTTAGCTTTAGGGGAGAACTGAGACTTCGAGCTAGCGGGCCGGCAAGACGTAGAAGAATACGGCCATGAAATGACAGAAACTTCCGATCAGGACGAAAACATGAAACAGGGCGTGATTGAAACGCATTTTTCTTCGGCTGTAGAGGAAGGCTCCAAAACTGTATGCAAGACCTCCTCCGAAGAGCCATAAGAGACCCTTGGTCGGCAACTCATTCATCAGGGGCTTAATGGCGAAAATGACCACCCAACCCATGAGGACATAGGCAATCGTAGAGATCCTGTCGAACTTCCCGAAGTAAAAAACCTTGAAAATTATGCCGATAAGTGCAAGGCCCCAGGAAACGCCAAAAATGGTCCAGCCCACCCAGCCTTTCAACACGACCAGGGTAAACGGCGTATAGGTTCCGGCAATCAGCACATAGATGGCAGCGTGATCGAGGATGTTCAGTTTGATTCTCAATTCCGGGTTTTTCGCGTAATGATAGAAGGTCGAGGCCGCATACAACACGATCAGACTGGCTCCGAAAATGGCGAAGCTTGTGATATGCCAAACGGTTCCGTAGCGGGAGGCGTACACGATCAGCAGCACAAGTGCCACAATGCTCAGCACGAAGCCGATGCCATGGGTGATGACGTTGAGACGCTCCTCTTTGGAATCGTAGTATGTGATCTTGTCTTTCATGGGTATGAACCTGAGTTTGCCGTTGTTGGATGGGTTCCCTCAAAAGTAGCAAAAAGCCTTTGAAAATAATTTGGTAAATTTGAGAATCTCTAATCTTAAACCTTATACAAATGGGATTTCTTTACTTCATTATCATCGGAGCCATCGCAGGGTGGGGAGCCGGTAAAATCATGCAGGGAGGCGGATTCGGTCTTCTTATGAACATCGTTCTAGGCATTGTTGGCGGAGTTATTGGCGGCTGGGTCTTCAGTTTGCTGGGGATCAGTTCGGACGGAGGTCTCATGGGGTCATTGGTCACAGCGCTCGTGGGAGCCGTACTTCTTCTCTTTGTCGCCCGCCTCATCAAAAAATAGGCTTCGGGTCTCGGGATTTCCGCAAGTTGCACATCAGGTCGAAATGCGTATTTTTGCCTTTTAATTTTACAAAGGTATGTCGAGAATTCTAACGGGAGTTCAAAGTACGGGAACACCACACCTGGGCAATTTGCTCGGTGCGATCATCCCTGCCATCCGCATGGCGAAAGAATCCAGGGAAGAATCATTTTTGTTTATTGCAGACATGCATTCCCTGACACAGATCAAGGATGCAGAAGAGCTCAAAGGCAACACCTACAGCACGGCTGCGACCTGGCTCGCCTTTGGCGTGGATACTGAGAAAACGGTGTTTTATCGTCAGAGCGACGTACCACAGGTCACCGAGTTGTCGTGGTACCTTAGTTGCTTCTTCCCTTACCAGCGGCTTACACTGGCCCATAGCTTCAAAGACAAGGCGGATCGCCTGGAAGACGTAAACTCCGGACTTTTTATCTACCCGATGCTGATGGCGGCTGACATACTCCTGTATGACGCAGATGTTGTGCCAGTTGGAAAAGACCAGCTTCAGCATTTGGAAATGGCGCGTGACGTGGCAAACCGATTCAACCACCAGATGGGAGAAACGCTCGTTCCTCCGCAAGCAAAACTTCAGGAAAACACCATGTATGTTCCGGGAATCGACGGAGAGAAGATGAGCAAGTCAAAAGGGAATATCATCGACATTTTTCTGCCCGATAAGCAGCTGCGCAAACAGATCATGAAGATCAAGACCGATTCAACGCCTCTTGAAGAGCCTAAGAACCCGGACACGTGCAACCTTTTTGCACTTTACAGATTGCTGGCGAATGAGGAGCAGTTGGAGCAGATGCGAGCCAATTACCTCGGAAGAAATTATGGGTACGGACACGCCAAGCAGGCATTTTATGAGCTGATTGTAGAAAAATTTGGTGAAGAGCGGGAGAAATATCATTATTTCATGAGCAATCCGAAAGAGATTGACGCCGTGCTTTTGGAGGGTGCGAAGAAAGCACACGCCGTTGCTGATGGGGTTTTGGACAGGGTACGTGCAAAACTGGGCTACTGATTCAATGACTACTGATTCAAATGAATAATATGAGACGCAAACGCATCAGTTCAGGCTCCAGATTTGAGAAGGAAGTGGGATATTCCAGGGCGGTTGCCGTGGGCGACATGGTTTTTGTTTCAGGAACGACGGGCTATGACTATGCGACCATGACCATTTCTGACGATGTCGCCAAACAAGCCGAAATGTGCATGAAGAATATCGAGAATGCTCTCCTTGAAGCCGATTCGTCTTTAAAAGACGTCGTAAGGGTTACCTATATTCTGCCGGATGCGAACGATTTTGAAGCTTGCTGGCCCATACTGCGCAAGTATTTTGGAAGCGTGCTGCCAGCTGCCACAATGATTTCCGCCGGACTGGCCGATCATAAAATGAAAATTGAAATCGAGGTTACTGCCGTACGCGCATCGTGATGATCGTATCAATGGAGTCTCGTTCCTGTTCTGGGACGCTGAAGGCCAGCCCAAACTCATTGACCGTGTAGTTCACTTTTTGTCCGGAAGCAAAGGTCATCTTATCTATCTTACCCCCAAAACCCGGAATCAAGTAGGTGTTTCTCTTTTCATCCAAAACATGAAGGTAGATCTCGTCACCTTTTTGTGTGGAAACCATTTCCTCACTTGGAGGAACAGGGCCCTGGCGCGTGCCGTATATCGTTTGGCCATTTTTTTCGAGCCACTTGCCAATGCTGAGCAAGGAGCTCGAATGCTTTTCCTGGATTTTCCCGTTGGGCATAGGTCCCACGTTGAGTAAGAGATTGCTTCCGTATCCGGCAGCACTGATCAGGTAGCGGATCAGTTCCTTGTCGCTTTTGTGCTTCTGATCCTGGAGGTTGAATCCCCAGGAGCCATTGATGGTCTCACAGACCTCTTTGGGAAGCTGACCGATGTTTTCCGAGCTTGTTCCCCATCCCGTTGTGTTCTTTCCTGGCAGGTCCTTTTCAAACATTTGAAAGTCTTCACCGGGTATCGGAGCAAGGTGATGGTTGTTGCCGATCAGGCATTGGGGTTGAAGTTCATGGATCAGGGCATATAGCTCATCGTAATGCCAGTCAACCCTCAGGTCACCGTAGTCTTCTCCATCCCAGTCGACCTGGTCCCAATGACCGTCGAACCAGATTCCGCCAATTTCTCCGTACTGCGTGAGCAATTCAGTGAGCTGTGCCTTCATGAAAGCGATGTACTCTTCCCAGTTGCCCGAATCCGCACGACCGGGGATCCCATTGCCCGTCCTTCCTCTTGGGTAGTAGTCGTCTCTGCGCCAGTCGAGCAGCGAATAGTAGAAGAAGAGCTTGATGCCTTCTTTTTTGCAGGCTTCCGCCAGGGGCTTGAGAACATCTTTTGCGTAAGGAGTTCGTTGAACGATATTGTAATCACTCGCTTTGGTGTCGAACATCGAAAACCCGTCGTGATGCCTGCTGGTGATGGTTATGTATTTCATCCCTGCGGCTTTGGCCAGCTTTACCCACTCCTCGGGATCGTAATCGATCGGGTTGAAAAAACCCGGAAGTTTCTCATAGGCTTCAACAGGAATGTTCTGATTGTTCATCACCCATTCACCGTCTCCCAACACACTGTACACGCCCCAGTGAATGAACATGCCGAATTTGGCATCCTGAAACCATTGCCGCTCTGCGAGGTTTTCATCTGTTGGCACATAACCCTCCTGTGCCCGGGCTTGCAGAGCACTGACAATGAGCAAAATGATTACTAAAGACTTTTTCACTCTATGGCGCCGGATTGGGCTGCAGGTTTTGGATTTCGTCTATTTCCGCCAGCATCTCAGGGTTAAGATCTATGTCGATGCTGGATATGTTCTCTCTGAGTTGTTCCATGGTTGTTGCTCCGATGATGTTGCTCGTCACGAAAGGGCGCTGATTGACGAAAGCAAGGCTCAGGTGCGTGAGGCTGATTCCATGTCGGTCGGCCATTTCCTTGTATTTCTCTGTAAGGTGCAAGGCCTGCGGATTGCTGTAGCGTGAATAATTCGGAAAGAGTTTGATCCGGCTCTTCTCCGGCATTCTGCCACCCAGGTATTTTCCTGAAAGCACGCCAAAAGCCAATGGGGAGTAGGCTAAAAGTCCTACATTCTCCCTCATAGAGACCTCGGCCAGGTTGATCTCAAAAGTCCTGTTGAGCAAGGAATATGGGTTTTGAATGGTTTTACAACGGGTGAGACCATTTTTGTCACTCTCCTGAAGATGTCTCATAACCCCCCATGAGGTCTCATTGGACACCCCGTAATGACGGATTTTACCTTTTTTCACCAGTCCGTCAAGCGTTTCGACGACCTCGTGAAAATTATCGGTCCAGGCTTCATCTTCCTTGTGGACGTAATTGCGCTGGCCAAAGAAGTTCACATTGCGCTCGGGCCAATGGAGCTGATAGACATCGACATAATCGGTCTGGAGTCGTTTCAGGCTTTGCTCCAGGGCTGAGTGGATCACCTCTCTTGAAAAGCCCAGATTATCCCTGAGGTAATTGAAATAGGGCATCGGGCCGGTTACCTTTGTCGCTACAACAAGGTCTTCCCTATTTTGATCCTTGAGCCAGCTCCCGATGTACCGCTCTGTGCTTCCCTGAGTTTCTTTTTTCCCAGGGATGGAATACATCTCGGCCGTATCTATGAAATTGACTCCCTGATCCCGGGCGTAGCTCAATTGCTCATGGGCTTCCGCCTCGGTGTTCTGCTGACCATAGGTCATCGTTCCCAGGCAAATCTTGCTGACCTTGATATCTGTTTGGGGGATGGTCGTGTACTTCATATGTTAACTCAATATTGCTGCGATCCCGGGAAGGGTTTTTCCTTCGAGCATTTCAAGCATGGCACCGCCGCCTGTAGATACATAACTCACTTTGTCTGCAAAACCAAACTGTTTCACGGCCGCAACCGAATCGCCGCCTCCCACGAGTGAAAAAGCGCCTTCAGCAGTAGCATCCGCGACTGCGTTGCCAATTTCAATGGTTCCTTTGGCAAACTTCGGCATTTCAAAGACGCCGACCGGACCGTTCCATAGTATGGTCTTGGACTGTGCGATCACGAACGAGAAACCAACATTGGTTTTTGGACCTGCGTCAAGCCCTTCCCAGCCATCGGGAATCTCTTTGATGTCGACGACCTGGGTATTGGCATCATTGCTGAAGGAATCGGCGCAGACAACGTCTACCGGCAAGTGCACTTTCACTCCTTTTTCTTCTGCTTGCTTCAAAATGCTCAGAGCAAGATCCTGCTTGTCATCTTCACAGATAGAGTTTCCGATGTGGCCTCCCATGGCCTTGATGAAAGTAAAGCTCATTCCACCCCCGATGATCAGGTGGTCGATTTTGTCGAGGATATTCTCAATAACTGTGATCTTAGAAGACACCTTGGAGCCGCCTAAGATTGCTGTTACGGGCTTTTCACTGCTGCCCAGCACCTTTTCAAGGCTTTCAATCTCCTTTGCAAGCAGGTAGCCGAAGCATTTGTTGTCTGGAAAGAAATCTGCAATTATGGCCGTTGAGGCATGCGCCCTGTGCGCACTTCCGAAAGCATCATTCACATAGATGTCTCCATTTTTGGCCAGCTGAGCCGCGAAATCCTTGTCTCCGGCTTTTTCTTCCTTGTGGAACCTGAGATTCTCGAGCAAAAGCACTTCCCCGTTCTGAAGATCGGCAACAGCTTGCTGAACTTCTTCGCCCACACAGTTTCCTACAAATTTGACCTGTACGCCGATCACATCACTTGCGGCATCAACTATGTTCTTTAGAGAGAATTTTTCCTCCTGCCCAGAGGGACGTCCGAGATGTGACATGAGAACGGCACTTCCTCCATCCTCCAAAATTTTTACAATTGTCGGTTTTGCAGCTTCTATTCTCGTCAGATCGGTGACTTCTAAATTTTCGTTGAGGGGCACGTTGAAGTCGACTCGTATCAGAGCCTTTTTATCTTCAAAATTAAAATCGTCTATAGTTTTCATTTGTGGTTTGAATTGGATCACAAATATACTAAAAAAGACAGGCTTGATTGTGCTAAAAAGACCGATTAATTGGAGTCTGTTCTGCGCTATTGGAATCTGATTTCCCTCAGGTTGACAACCGCATCCGAAACAAAATAAGTATTGGGCATGAGATGCCCGGGCCGAGGCTCCAGATTTGGTTTTATCTTCTTGATTTCCGCATGGTTCTGAAGGTCATAGGTCAATTCGAACATGAGCAGGGAGGGGTCATCTTCTTTTGGCACAGAATAGCTGAAGACGAGAGGCTGCCTGTCATCTGAAAAATAGTACTGAAAAAGCCTGCGACTGCTCTCACCGGTTACAAGGAAAGGCGAATTTTCTTTTTTGATGGCCTTCTCTCCGCATACCACCAGGTCGACGACACGGGTATCCTTTTTCAAATTGACACCGACGCGGTTGATGGCTCTTTTGGGCTGAACTCTTATCAGAATCTGCCTAAGGTCGGAGACAATGGTG
>JAUIKV010000084.1 GCA_030430615.1 Bacteroidia bacterium | reverse complement strand
TGGAGGCTCCATAACCCACAGCCTGCATATTCAGCCTCTTGCTTATCACCTTGTCGATTCCGCTGAACGCCCCACCTGCAATAAACAGGATGTTTCGGGTATCAACCTCGACGAATTTCTGGTCCGGATGCTTTCTTCCTCCTTTGGGCGGAACATTCACCACGGTTCCCTCGAGCAATTTGAGCAGGGCCTGTTGAACGCCCTCCCCTGAAACGTCCCTCGTGATTGAGGGATTATCGCTTTTCCTGGCAATCTTGTCAATCTCATCGATGAATACAATACCACGCTCAGCTTTGTCTACCTTGTAATCGGCTGCCTGCAGCAATCGGGTCAGAATGGTTTCCACGTCCTCTCCCACATATCCAGCTTCCGTCAGCACAGTAGCATCGACAATAGCGAATGGAACGTCAAGCATTTTGGCGATCGTCCTAGCAATCAATGTTTTGCCCGTTCCGGTCTCCCCAACGAGCACTATATTGCTCTTCTCTATCTCCACATCCTCGTCCTTCGTCTTGGGTTTCTGCAGCAATCGCTTGTAGTGATTGTAAACAGCCACTGACATAACCTTCTTGGCCTGGTCCTGCCCTATGATGTATTGATCGAGGAAGTCCTTGATCTCTCTCGGCTTTTTGACCAGGAAATCCGAACTGCTGCTGTTGCGCTCATTGATCGATTCTTCCAAGACGATCCCGTGCGCCTGTTCGATGCACTTGTCGCAAATGTGTGAATCGATTCCTGCGATCAGTAAATTTGTCTCCTCCTTTTTACGCTTGCAAAAAGAGCATTCTAACTCCTCTTTTTTTGCCATTCCAAATTGTTTTTATCCGGCCAAGTCCCTCTTTTCTCAGCTGTTCCTTGTCAATATCTCATCAATCATGCCATATTCCTTGGCTTCTTGAGCCGTCATCCAGTAATCGCGGTCCGAATCATCGTGTACCTTTTTCTTTTTTTGCCCGGAGTGTTTGGCAATGATGGCATAGAGCTCATCTTTCAATTTCAAAATTTCGCGGGCCGTAATCTCAATGTCAGAAGCCTGACCCTGCGCACCACCCAGCGGTTGATGGATCATGACCCGAGAATGGGGTAAGGCCGACCTTTTGCCTTTTTGACCGGCGCACATGAGAACAGCTCCCATGGAAGCCGCCATACCCGTGCAGATCGTCGCCACTTCCGGCTTGATGAACTGCATAGTGTCATAGATTCCGAGTCCGGCGTACACACTTCCCCCCGGGGAATTGATATATATGGATATATCCTTAGAGGAGTCAACACTTTCCAGGAAGAGCAACTGAGCCTGGATGATGTTAGCCACCTGGTCGTTTATTCCTGTGCCCATGAAGATGATCCTGTCCATCATCAATCGCGAGAAGACATCCATCTGGGCCACATTCAACTGTCTTTCCTCAATTATATAAGGGGTTACGCTGCTTACAAGCTGATCCACATAGACACTGCTTATGCCCTGATCCTGGACAGCGAATTTTTTAAACTCGTTTCCGAAATTCATACTGTATTATTTGAACATTAGGTCTGTAAATATACTAACTAATTGACAATAATCAGGAGGGATTCGCCGATCAACCCCCGGGTCTGCCAATTGAGGCTTCTAAAGACAAAAAAACTCCATAAAGGCAATCCTCTATGGAGTTAAGCGAATCTCTCGCATCTCTTTACTTGTAGACTTCTTTGATGAAATCTTCGTAGGTCACTTCCTTGTTCTTCAATTTGACGTTCTCCTTGAAGAATTTGAGTAGTTTTTCATTCTTTAACTGGTCAGACAGGCGTCTTACCTCCTCCTGGTTGGACAGTACACGCATCACGATGTCGTCAAGCTCCTTCTCACCGATTTGATTGTCGCCGAATTGAGCCATTTGCTGCTTGACAAAGCCTTTTGTGTATTCTTTCAGGTCCTCAAAGTTGTATTGCAGCTCTTTGTGATTCTGCATGAGCTTCGACTCTATCAACTGATAGCGCAGACCTTTTTCGGAACGTTCGTATTCTTCTTTTGCCTGCTCTGAAGTCATCGGCTTTTCACCAGAGACGGCTAGCCACTTTTTCAGAAAGTCTGCAGGCAAGTCAAATTTTGTGTTCTCAATGAGACTCTCTGTGACCGCATTCAGGAATTGCTGATCGGCCTGGGATGCAAATTGTTTCTCGGCATCTTCTTTCAACTTGGTTCTGAACTCAGCTTCTTCCTTGACCATGTCAGCTCCGAAAATCTTGTCAAAAAGCTCCTGGTTCAGCTCGGCCAATTCAGTTTTATTGACCTCATCGATCTTCAGCGTCAAAGGCACGTCCAAATCATGTGCTTCGTCATGGGTAATGCCCAAAACATTCATGAGGAGATGATCATCTTCGAACAAGCCTTTGGACTTAAGCTCAACCTGATCTCCCACCTTCATACCAATCAATTTCTTCTGATTCGTCTTTCCCTTGATCTTGTCCAATTTGAAGGTCGATTTCTTTTCAATCTCTTTCTCCTCATTGGTGAAGGTTCCGGTCACTTTAGAATTTGACTCAACCTCAGATTGTGAGACGAGCTTGCCGTACTGTTCCCGGATGCTCTCGATCTGGGTGTCAATCATCTTCTTGTCAGCGACGATCTCATAGGCAGTAATTGCTTTTTTTGGTTTGAGATTCACCTCAAAATCAGGTGCCAAACCGAGCTCGAACTCGAAAGAGAAGTCATCGCCCTCCCAGGAAAAATTATCATCCATTTTTGGAAGCGGGTTCCCCAGAACATCCAATTTCTCTTCCGTTAAAAATTTGTTCAGCGACTCCTGAAGAAGCTTGTTTACCTCATCGATCATGACCGATTTGCCATACTGTTTTTTAACCAGGCTCATGGGCACATGACCCTTTCTGAAACCCGGAATATTCGCCTTCTTCCTGTAATCCTGTAGCTGACTGTCCACTTTGTCCTGATAGTCATCTGCAGAAATATCAATCTTCACCACCGAGTTCAGTGCATCAATGTCTTCTTTCGTAATCTTCATCGTAAATCTATTTAACGCTTTTGCAAATTTTTGAGGGTGCAAAAATAATCAAAAACTATCAATAAATAACAATGAAACTATCGATTAGAATCTTTACCTATTCAATGAGCTTGTATAAAATCGATTCAAAGAGGGTGAGAAGTATGCTGAAGAGGAGCGCTGTCCAGAAACCTGCAACATGAAACCCGTCTATCAAATTGTCGGCAAGCAGCACAAGAGCAGCATTGATCACGAACAAAAACAAGCCCAGCGTCAGAATGGTCACGGGAAGGGTGAGAACGACTAAAATTGGCTTGAGCACGGAGAATAGCAGCCCGACGATGATGGCAACCCAAATAGCTGTGACATAATCGTCAACCTGGACTCCGGGAAGGATGTAAGCAATCCCCAATACCGCCAGGGCACTGAGTAAAATTTTAAAAATGAAATTCATGAGAAGACTTTTTGAAGAATCAACCCAAATTAATGATTCTCCAGAAACTGAACAACATTCTTGTAAAAATCTTCGGGATTCTCAGCGTGAAGCCAATGCCCTGCTCCCTGGATGTCCACAACGGTACTGTTTGGGAAATGGGCATGAATCAACGTTTCGTCCTGCGCAGTGATGTAACCTGAGTTCACGCCACGCATGAAGAGGGCTGGCACTTCCGAGACAGATCGGGGAGGCAATTCCACTCCCACCTCATCTATGTTCTCCTCAAGGCTCTCCAGATTGAACCGGTAGGCCAGCTGATCACGTTCCTTGCGATAGACATTCTTCAAGAGGAACTGCCGGATTCCGTTCTCCGGAATGTATTTTTTAAAAACATCGTCTATCTCAGATCTCGAGCTGATTTTGGAGAAGTCAACCTCGTTCAATGCATCGAGGATAAACTGATGGTGTCGGGGATAAAATCTCGGAGCTATGTCAGCCACGATCATTCGATCCACCCGTTCAGGATGTTCTATCGACATGAGCATGACGGTTTTACCTCCCATGGAATGTCCCAGCATGAATGCCGTGCTTATGTTGTAGTGATCCATGTAACGGACCAGGTCCTCAACCATGAGTTCGTAAGAAAAATCCTCAGAGTGAAAGCTTCGGCCATGGTTGCGCTGGTCGATCAGATGAACCTCATACCTGGATGAAAAAGAGTTCGCCAATGACTTCCAGTTGTCACCCATTCCCAGGAAACCGTGCAGGATGAACAAAGGATGACCAGAGCCCTGAATCTGAGAATGCAACAAACTCATTGAACCAGCTTTTGGAGGTACATGCCTATTACATTCTCGAGTCCGAAATAAAGGGCCTCAGAGATAAGGGCGTGCCCGATTGAGACTTCCAAAACGTTCGGAACCTCAGAGACGAAGAAACTCAGATTTTCCAGGCTCAGGTCATGCCCGGCATTGATTCCCAAACCAAACTCGGTAGCCTTTTTAGCGGCCTCAACATATTTTCGGACTTCATCTTTATTGCCTTTGGCGTATTCCACCGCATAGGACTCCGTGTACAACTCAATGCGATCCGTTCCGGTGTCGGCCGCCTTTTCGATCAGCGAAGGAACGGGGTCCATGAAAATAGAGGTCCTGATTCCATTTCTTTTGAATTCGCTCACGACTTCACTTAAAAATGACTCGTGTTCTGCAGTATTCCATCCGGCATTGCTGGTAATGGCGTCTACGGCATCTGGGACCAGGGTCACCTGATCGGGTTTGATGTCTAGTACCAGATCGACAAACTCCGGAATTGGGTTGCCTTCTATGTTGAACTCGGTGTATACTACCTTCTTAAGATCCCTTGCATCCTGATACCGAATGTGCCTCTCGTCAGGTCTGGGATGAATTGTTATTCCTTGACCCCCAAATGACTGTATGTCTGAAGCGGCTTTTAAAAGATCAGGGACATTTCCGCCCCTTGCATTTCGCAATGTGGCGATCTTATTGATGTTGACACTTAGTTTTGTCATCTGGAATTCTTTTAATTTTTTAAACCGAAACTTATACTATCTTTACAAAAAGAAAGAGTTAAGAATCGCGCAAAATTACAACATTATTTAGGATATTTAGGAAAAGGCAACCGTGCAGACCACGAATTACATATTGAGTGATGTCAAACCCCTGGCTCTGAATTCTTCTCTGAAACAATTGGAAGAAGTGTTCAGAAAAACCACCTATTCCCACGTGCCGGTTCTGGATGATAAAATTTATTTTGGAGCTTTTAGTCGAAGTGAATTTGAACTAATCAAGGATCCGGATTTCAATTTGCAGAATCACAGAGGGCTGCTCGAGCCCTTTTACGCCACTGATACGATGAATTGGTTCGAGGTGCTCCAATATTTTGCTACCTATAACACGAATATCATGCCCATTCTCAATGGCGAAAAAGAGTATTTGGGCTATTTTGAGCTCGACGACTTTCTGAACCTGTTCAAATGCACCCCATTTCTTCACGAAGAAGGTGTTATTCTGGTGGTAGCCAAAAATGCAACTGATTATTCCTTCAGCGAGATTTCTCAAATCGTTGAATCCAATAACGCCACTCTCTTTGGCGCCTTTGTATCTAAAGTCGAGGACGACAGCGTGCAGATCACTTTGAAGCTGAGTCTTCACGATATAAACAATACCCTGCATTCATTTAGAAGGTACAATTACGAGATCGTCAATGAGTTCGAAAAGGACAAATACATCGATGAGCTCAATCAGAGATCCGAATACCTTCAGCGTTACCTGAACATTTAATTGAATTTGCGATGAAAGTAGGGATTTATGGCCAGACCAATAACGAAACTACGATCAAATACACCGAGCATCTGATCGAGATTCTCGAAGCCCGCAAAATTGACTTTTTACTCGAGAAAAATTTCAGTGAGGGGTATGAAAACGCTTCTGGAAAGGGATACCCTTCCTTTGATGGCTATGAGGATCTAAACAAATCTTATGACGTCTTCTTTACAGTTGGAGGAGACGGCACCTTCCTTCGATCGGTTACTTTGGTTCGAGATCTTGGGATTCCTATCATCGGAATCAATACAGGTCGTCTCGGGTTCCTGGCAACAGTTCCGAAAGAAAACATCGGTGTTGCGGTAGAGCAGATTTGCAACAAGGAATTTCGGATCGGCAAAAGGTCCCTGCTAAGTGTGAGTTCCTCCGATGAGAAACAGGATTTCGGCGGATTGAATTTCGCCTTGAACGAAGTTTCGGTAAGCCGCAAGAACACAGCTTCTATGATCAAAGTGGACACTTATCTCGACCAGGAGTTTTTAACCACTTATTGGAGCGACGGCCTCATTGTATCCACAGCGACGGGATCGACCGGGTATTCCATGAGCTGCGGCGGACCAATTATCTCCCCGACGGCTAAAAGCCTTGTTCTCACACCGATTGCACCCCACAGCCTGGCGGTGAGACCATTGGTTATTCCGCAACAGACGAAAATTGAACTTAATATAGACAGCCGCGTCGATGAAGTACTGCTCACTCTGGATTCTAGAATGTACACCATCGGCAACAAGTCAAGAGTCTTCATCGAACGCTCAAAATTCTCTTTGAAAACGATACGCCTGAAGGACCAAACTTTCATCAAAACACTTAGAGAGAAATTGCTCTGGGGAGAAGACAAACGCAACTAATAACGAGGATATTACACAATTTTACTCACATTTTTCTGTTAATCAAAAAAGACCGTTTTATCAATTCAAAACCAAATGGTTTTTTTATATTTGCAAACCATTTTTTGTGATGAAAAAATTTGTAATCGCCTTCATGTTTTTCACCCTTTCTCTGACTTCATTTTCACAGATCAATGAACTTGGCGTTTTTGCGGGAGGAAGCAACTACATAGGTGACATCGGGAGAACCAACTACATTTATCCCAACAGCTATGCCGTCGGAATCATCTATAAGTGGAACATGCATCCCCATTATTCACTACGGGCAAACTATACTTATTCGCCGATCAAGGGCGATGATGCTCAATCCGACAACTCCTTTCGAAAAGTCAGGGGATTGAGCTTTTCCAACGACATACATGAGCTTTCGGCAGGAATTGAGTATCATTTTTTCAAATACAACCTTTCAAAAACAGGACATACTAACACGCCTTATCTTTTCGCGGAACTGGGAGTGGTGAATTATGGATCATTCGATTCTGACACCCTTGAGTCGAACAGGAGCTTCAATTTTACCATGCCGTTTGGAGCCGGTTTCAAAACTATCCTTGCGCAAGGCGTGGGCATTGGCTTCGAGCTGGGTTTCCGATACACATTCAAGGATGACATCGACGGATATCCTTTTCTCGAATACGACCCGGGCAGCAATGTCCAGATCAACCCAAACAACAACGACTGGTACGTCTTCACCGGCATAACGCTGGTCTTCGCCTTTGGCAGAGAGGGTTGCTACACAGGCAGTTTCTAATGACAATGGACTTGAAATCTAAAATAGATCAGAATTGCATTCCCAAGCACGTCGCCGTGATTATGGACGGAAATGGCCGTTGGGCAAGTAAACAAGGTCTGAAAAGAGTATTGGGACATCAAAAGGGAGTTGAATCGGTTCGCCAAACGGTCGAAGCTGCGGCAGAAATAGGTGTGAAGGCACTTACCCTTTACGCTTTCTCGACAGAGAATTGGAAAAGACCGCAATATGAGGTGGACACCTTGATGACGCTCCTTGTAAAATCACTGAAGAACGAGTTGGAGACGCTTCAGAAAAACAACATCCGACTACAGGCGATCGGCAGAATAGATCAGCTTCCCGAAAAAGCGAGAAAGCAGCTTCTCGAGGTCATCGATCTCACCAAAAACAATGACCACATGATCCTGACACTAGCCCTTAATTATGGCGCAAAAGAAGAGATTGTGAATGCTGTAAAATGCATTTCTAAAAAAATTGTTAATAATGAATTGAAGGCCGAAGAAATTGATGAAAAAGTTATAAATAATCATTTATATACATTTACTTTGCCCGTCGTTGATTTTTTGATACGAACCAGTGGCGAAAAACGCATAAGCAACTTCCTTCTCTGGCAGATTGCTTATGCCGAACTTTATTTTACAGATGTTTTGTGGCCGGACTTTAGGAAGAAGGATTTCTATGACGCCATACTCAATTATCAAAGCAGAGAAAGACGATTTGGAAAAACGAGTGAACAAATTGAGAGCAGGAGCAAGTAGACTCAGACACTTCGTCCTGCTTATTGCCTTCCTCACTGTTGCCTCCTTTAATGCGCAAGGAAACGACCCCGACACCACCTCCCCGCCAGACAGCATTCCGGTGACCAGGGAGATCGATTCTGTGGCTCAGATGGCTGTTGACACAATCGTCCCGTCAGGACCGATTGTCCTGGAAAAGAACAAAAAATACATGATCGGCGGAATTTCGGTTCTTGGAAACGAGACGATCTCTGAACAATCGATTCTGATATTCTCTGGCCTCAACACCGGACAACGGCTCAAAATTCCCGGAGATAAATTGTCCTCTGCCATTAAGAAGCTGTGGACCTCGAAACTCTTTAGCAATGTTGACGTCTATGTGACGAAAATCGACGGTGACGCCATATATCTGGAAATCGCGGTCAGGGAACTGGATAAAGTTGGCGACGTGACTATCACCGGGCTGAAGAAGTCAAAAATTGAAGAAATAGAGAAAGAGATCGAGTTTCAAAACGGGTCCATGCTGACCGAGAACCTGATCACTACCACTGAGAACTACATCAAAGAGAAATACAGAGAAAAGGGGTATCTCAGGACCAAGGTCACCATAACCACGAAGCGGGACACCTCACAGGCCAACGTGCAGGACGCCCTGATTGTAATTGACCGGGGAGAAAAAATAGGGATCAAAAACATTCGCTTCCACGGAAACACGGCCCTAAAGGATTCGAAGCTTAAAAAGACGATGAAGAAGACGAAGGAAAAGGGAATCACCCGAATCTTTTCACCTTCCAAATTCGTCGAGGACCTCTACCAGGAGGACCTCGAAAAAGTTGTGGAGGCTTTCCAGGAAAAAGGGTTTCGCGATGCCCTTGTCGTAAAGGACTCCCTTTCATGGAATGAAGACAACACGATAAACCTCGACATTTTCCTGAACCAGGGTGATCGCTATAAATTTGGCGACATCGCATTTCTCGGAAACAGCGTCTTTACAGACGAGCAGCTGATGAGCCTTCTTCGCATTGAAAAAGGAGTCACGTATAACGGTAAGGCACTGAATGAAAGAGTTTATGGCGACGG
>JAUIKV010000314.1 GCA_030430615.1 Bacteroidia bacterium | reverse complement strand
GGGGGTCCTCTCGAGCACATCATAGGTGCCAAGGCCATAGCCTTCAAAGAGGCATTGAGCGATGAGTTTTTGACCTATCAGATCCAGGTTAAGAAAAACGCAGCGGCACTGGCCCAGGCCTTTGTAGACAAAGACTATCACCTGATTTCCGGTGGAACCGACAACCACATGATGCTGATCGATTTGAGAAACAAGGGAATCACTGGAAAAGAAGCAGAGCAGGCCCTCGGAAAAGCAGACATTACGGTTAACAAGAACATGGTGCCCTTCGATGACAAATCTCCATTTATCACCTCGGGAATCCGCATCGGATCCGCAGCGATCACGACACGTGGACTCAAAGAATCTGACATGGTAGAGATCGTCGAACTGATCGATCAAGTGCTTATGAATTTTGAGAATGAGGAAACCCTCGACCAGATAGCAGGCAAGGTCAATGCCATGATGGAGAAAAGGCCTTTGTTCGTCTGGTAAAACACTTATATGATAATAATCATTTAATGGAGTAGAGTTTTGCTGTATTTTTATACAGAGTAATCTCTCCAAAAATGGGTGAACATTCGGTAAAAGCCATCAATACCCTTCGGGAAAGGAAAACTTTTTTGTATCATTTGCTGAATGACGTCGAGGCACTTAACCTGATGATCCAGCAGGATAAATTTGAAAAGGGTGTTCAGCGCATCGGGGCCGAACAGGAGCTTTGCATTGTCGATAAGTATTTCAGGCCATCCAGGAATGCGCTTCGTATTCTTGAAGAATTGAATGATCCGCATTTTACCACGGAGATAGCACTTTTCAATCTTGAAATCAATCTTGACCCTCTCGAACTCAAGGGGGATTGCTTCTCAGAAATGCAAAAGGATCTTGCGGCCAGAATCGAGAAAGCCGATCAAATTGCGCACAGCATTGAACAGAACAACATAATTCTGACCGGGATTCTACCGACCCTTAGAAAGCGCGATCTTGTATTTGAGAACATAACTCCGTATCAGCGATACAAAGAACTCAATGAAATCCTCAAAAAAATAAGAGGAGATGACTTCTTCCTCAAGATAAGGGGAGTAGATGAGCTGATACTCAGCCATAAGTCGATTCTCTTCGAGGCGTGCAACACGAGTTTTCAGGCTCATTTGCAGATCCCCCTCGAAGATATGGTCGACAAATACAACTGGGCCCAGGCGATTGCAGGCCCAGTGTTGGCCGTGGCATCGAATTCACCGCTTCTTTTGGGAAGAGAGCTTTGGAGCGAGACACGTATCGCACTGTTTCAGCAAAGCGTTGACATTCGAAACCGATCCTACCTGTTGAGGGAACAGAAGCCCAGGGTTTCATTTGGAAGTGATTGGATTCACGATTCGGTCATAGAGATGTATCGGGATGACGTGGTGAGATACGCACCGTTGCTGACGACAAATATAGAAGAAGACGCGTTGGAAGTTTTGAAGGAAGGAGGGGTTCCCAAACTCAGGGCCATACAAATTCACAACGGGACCGTGTATAGATGGAACCGGTTGTGTTACGGACAGAATGACGGTGTGGCTCATTTGAGAATTGAGAATCGCTATTTGCCTTCAGGCCCTACCGTTGTGGATGAAATCGCAAATACTGTATTCTGGGTGGGCCTCATGCAGGGCATGCCGGATGAGTTCAGGGACCTGCCCAAGCGCTTTTCCTTTAACGAGATCAAGGAAAATTTCATCAATGCGGCCAGAACTGGTATTAATACTTATTTCAAC
>JAUIKV010000083.1 GCA_030430615.1 Bacteroidia bacterium | reverse complement strand
TGTCGTGATTTGGAAGCCCGCGCGCTCCCAGGTGTATTCGGCACATGTAATCATGGAGCTGTTCAAAGCAGCCGGTCTGCCGGATGGCGTGATCAACATGGTTACAGGAAGCTCTTCGACGATCACAGACGTTTTGCTCAACCATAAAGATTTCGCAGGGGTTCACTTTACAGGGTCAACTCCTGTTTTCGACAGCTTCTGGGAGACCATTGGCAAGAACGTGAACCACTATCGCTCCTACCCGCGCATCGTGGGTGAAACAGGAGGAAAAGACTTTATCTGGGCACATCCATCTGCCGATGCACAGGAAGTTGCCACGGCAATCTCAAGAGGCGCCTTTGAATACCAGGGCCAAAAGTGCTCGGCCGCATCGAGAGCTTATCTCCCGAAAAGCTTGTGGGACGATATCAGGGAATCCGTGATCAAGGATGTCAAATCCTTTAAAATGGGAAGTCCGGGTGACAGCAGCAACTTCATCAACGCCGTGATCGATGACCGGGCCTTCAAAAAGTTGTCTGGCTACCTCGATCAGGCCAAAAAGGATTCGGATGCGGAGATCATTGTTGGTGGTGGTTATGACGACTCAGTCGGATATTTCATTGAGCCCACTGTGATCGTGACCACAAATCCGAAATACGAAACCATGTGCACCGAGCTCTTCGGCCCGATCATCACGGTTTACGTCTATGAGGATGAGCAATGGGAAGAAGTTCTAGACCTGGTCGATGAAACCGGTGAGTATGCTTTGACCGGTGCCATCTTCAGCAGGGATCGCTACGTGATCGCAACGGCAACCGACAAACTCGAGAATGCGGCAGGAAACTTCTACATCAACGACAAGCCGACAGGAGCGGTTGTCGGGCAGCAGCCTTTTGGAGGAGCGAGGGGCTCAGGAACGAATGACAAAGCCGGATCCGTTTGGAACTTGCTCAGATGGGTATCCAACCGAACCATAAAGGAAACCTTTGTCCCGCCTAAAGATTATCGCTATCCATTTCTGGGTGAATGATTTTGAATGAAGAGGGGGCTCAGGCTCCCTCTAAATTTTCTGCGCCAGGAATGAGTCCGACCAACTTTTGAGGATCGTGAATCAAAATGGGAATATGTTGCGCGCAAATGTAGAAATCTGATTCTTTGTAGTAGAATCGAGTCATGGGGATCTCCGATTCATTTCGCTCGCATACCAGGCACTTTTTGTCTTTTTCCATTGTTGTTTCTTTATTAGGCCCCAAAAATAAAGGACTAAACTGTCTTATTTTATGACCAATGTTAGTTTTTCAAATAAGAGAAACCAAACTATGACAATCGAAAGGCTTAAAGACAATTCTTCAGGATCGCTACGAATCGAAACACCTCTTCAAAGCTGTTGTACATTGGGGTCGGAGCCACTCGGATCACATCCGGTTCTCGCCAGTCTGTGATGATTCCCTTTTGGTGAAGAGCGTGAAAAAGACTTTTGTCACTTCCAATGACCCTGACGGATAGTTGGCATCCCCGTTGAGCCGGATCCGATGGGGTAATGATTTCTATTTTCTCTGTTTCGATCTTCCCAATCAGGAACTCGAGATATCCTGTTAAGAGCTGTGATTTGCGTCGCAGGGACTCCATTCCCACCTCGTCGAACATCTCCAGGGAGGCCCTGAAAGAAGCCTCGAGAAGTATAGGGCCACAACTGAGTTGCCACCCTTCTGCCGTCGGGATCGGAACAAAGTGCTCATCCATCAGGAAACGATTCTCCTTGTCATGTCCCCACCAGCCCGCGAAACGGGGAAGGTTTTGATCCTTGTGATGGCGCTCGTGAACAAAGGCTCCGGCTATCCCGCCCGGACCCGAATTCAAATACTTGTAAGTACACCAAACGGCAAAATCAACCCCCCAGTCATGCAGGTTCAAAGGTGCATTGCCTACTGCGTGCGCCAGGTCGAATCCTACGGTGCAACCCCTGGAATGACCTGCCTCTGTTATTTTCTTCATGTCATAGACCTGCCCGGTGTAGTAATTCAAACCGCCCATCATGATCAGGGCAATCTCCTCCCCTTCCTTTTCGATCCTTTGGAGGATGTCCTCGGTTCTAAGCAGTGTCTCCCCGGACCGAGGCTCAAGTTCAAGCAGGTTCTCCTCCACATTGAACCCGTGAAATTCGATCTGGGACTTAACCGCGTACTGATCAGAAGGAAAAGCGTTCTTCTCGATCAGAATTTTGCTGCGACCTGTTATGGGGCGGTAAAAGGTAACCATCATCAGGTGAAGATTGACCGTAAGGCTGTTCATCAGTACTACTTCTTCCTCCCTGGCTCCCACGATTCTCGACATGGCAGGCGCGAGTCGCTCATGGTAAGGGACCCAGGGTTCATCTCCCTTGAAATGACCTTCTACGGCGCGGGTTTCCCAATCATTCATGATGCGCTCCACCCATGACCTGGCCGAAGAAGGCTGAAGCCCAAGTGAATTCCCGCAGAAATAGATGCAGTCCTTACCCTCCGGTGTTTTTGGATTTAAAAATTGCTTTTTCATACCCCGAAGCGGATCTTTTTGATCCATTTCCAGGGCAAATTCCAGTGTGTTCGAATATTTCATTTGGTGCCAATTCTTTCTCAGAGTTGAAATTCATTTTGGTTAGTCAACTTCAGACTCGACTACACTCACCCTTGAGGGTCGATCGAAAATTTGAAGTCCAGCTTCTTTCTCAGTTCCGAAGGAAGCTCCGGAAGCTCTGATCTCGGGATAAGCAAAGTGGATATATGGTGTAGATCGTAAAAGATCCTGTGATGATCTGCGGTCGATTTTAGATAATCATACCCTGAAGACCCCCCTGTTCCAATCTTACGCCCAAGGGTTCTGAGAACCATCTGAGCATGGCGATTGCGCCAGGTCGTGAAGAGCTCATCCATGTCGATCAGCTTTTGCAGAAAAGTGAAAGGTTGTCTAAGAAGCGGTTCATCGCGATAGAGGTTGATCAACAAGGCGCTTATAGTGGCTCGATGCGAGAATTTGAGCTGGCCCTTTTCGAGCTTGCTCATGTGCTCATCTTCATTGAAAATGGAACTAAAATAGGTATTGGTCTCGTTTAGCATTCTTTTTCTCAATCCTTTCTCCTGATCTGAAATATAATCCGCATTGTCTATCCCCAGGCTCTCCTTTCGGATCATATTCTGAACGGATTTCTGATACTCTTCAATGAAGTTGAAGCTGTCCACACGCAGAAACGGAATCCGCTCCAGCCACTGCTCAACCAGGCTCAGCATGGAGTCACCTTGCTCCAGGCCTTCCAGTATCTTTTGCTCACCCTCTGAAAACACGCCCGAATAGGCGCATTGTGTGTATGATATTCGATTCTCCCGTTTCAGGCCCAACATGACTTCCAACTGCCTGAATTGAAAGCTCTGAAACCCCGAGGCAGGCAACAAATAATGCCTGAAATCGAGAAAGTCCAGGGGCGTCATGGTCTCAAGTATGTCAATCTGATCAACCAGGATCTTTTGGATCTTTACCACCCTGTCAAGCCGGGCAATGGCCGTTCCGAGATCTCTCTCCAAAACCACTCCTTCGCTAAAGAGCTTCATGACCGAGTCGAGGTCGTGCAAGATCTCTTTGAACCACAACTCGTAAACCTGGTGGACGATAATAAACAACATTTCATCGTGTGCCGGTTGATCAAACTCCCCGCTTCTCAACTTTTGAGCATCCAGGATTTTGTTGAGTTGCAAATACTTGTCATAGTGTACTGAAGAAAGTTCTTTGTCCATATCTTCGATTGATTTTCAGTTCATTTGATCCGATAGAATTCCAGGTTTGTGGAAATTCTTCATGGCTCTTGCTAATTTAAGGGTTTTCGCACCGCTCTGAAAACAAGAAGCAAACAAATCTTTTGTAATTTGATCTCCGTTCTTTCGTAAATTCAACTTCCTTTTGTCGAACAAACACAAACTACAGACATGAAAAAACTATTAAACTACCTGATACAGGGCCTGGTCTACATAGCTCCCCTGGGAATAACCGCCTATCTGGTTTATGCCTCCTTTACCCTGATCGACGGACTCTCTCAAAAATTACTCACCCGATTCTTTGACGTTGAAATCCCCGGGTTGGGCTTGCTCTCCCTGATCGCTTTCCTGATTTTCGTCGGCTTTTTGGGACGAACCATTATAGCGCGCCCGCTGAAACGAATCTTCAACGGAATCATCGATCGGATTCCTCTGCTCAATTTCATCTATTCTGCCTTCAATGATCTTTTTTCAGCCTTCGCGGGCAAGGAAAAGAAATTCAATCATCCGGTTATCGTGAAGGTAAACCTGAATTCCGACCTCGAAAAACTGGGTTTTGTGACAGAAGAGAACCTGGACCTGATTGGGGAGACGGATAAAGTCGCTGTGTATTTTCCCCATTCATATAATTTTTCTGGAGAGATGTTTATCGTTCCAAAATCGAATATTCGCACCCTTGACGTGAATTCCGGTGAAATGATGAAATTCATAGTCTCGGCCGGACTCGCAGGATGGGACAAGAATCAGCTCGCAGGAAGGTAAACAACCTTCTTTGTTTCGAAGAAATCCTCTTCGAAGTATTCTGAAAGCGGATAGATTACCGCTTTTGGAAAAGGTTTCAGCTCCTCCCTAAGATCGCCGCCCTTCAGGTAGAGAATGCCATTGGACAGGGGGTGCCTGCTTTCTTTTGAGAACTTGTTCCGGGTCCATTTGACAAAGTCAGACATGTTCGTCACTGCCCTGCTCACGACAAAATCGAATTGACCCTTTTGTTTCTCGGCCCTTCCGTGTATTGCCTCGACATTCTCCAATCCCAGCTCCCGGGCAACTTCGCTAACCACTTTGATCTTCTTTCCTATCGAATCGACCAGAACAAATTCAGTTTCTGGAAAAAGGATCGCTAAAGGGATTCCCGGAAATCCTCCCCCAGTCCCTATATCCAATACTCGTGAACCGGGCAGAAAGGGTTGAACTTTCGCTATACCCAAGGAATGCAGCACATGACGAAGATACAAAGCCTCGATATCCTTACGGGAGATCACATTGATCCTTTCATTCCACTCGGCATACAGAGGCCCCAACCGAGCAAATTGCTCCTTCTGTTTGCTGGAAAGATTTGAAAAAGAAGACAGTATGCAATCCATTGAACTTTTTTTTTGTAAAAATACAACTAATCGCCATTTGGACAGAAAAGTAAGAATCGAAACGTGAGGAAGCCTTCACAAATCAATACTAAAATTGTTAAAAAATTCCTCTCCCTTTTAAAAAACCCTTAGCTTTGCAGTGATGCAAATTAGATAACAAAATAAACAAAGAGGATGCAAGGGATCAAGTTCGTAACACGGGACAAAACCAACTTCATAAGAACCTTAAACAAACGGGTAAACAACTACTTCAAAGAGAATGACATTCAAAAAACGGGCAACTGGAAACTCTATCTCAAAGCGGTTTTCATGTTCAGCCTGTTCATTGTACCGCTAATCGTTCTACTTACGGTTTCATTGCCCGCTTGGGCCATGATTCTCTTGACGATTACCATGGGCGTCGGAATGGCCGGAGTCGGAATGAACATTATGCATGACGCCAACCACGAGTCTTTCTCAAGCAAGAAATGGGTGAATTCCCTCATGGGAAGCAGCATTTACATTCTGGCCGGCAACGTTTACAACTGGAAGGTCCAGCACAATGTTCTGCACCATACCTATACCAATATCCAGGGGTTGGATGAAGATATTGACGCGGGTCGTGTCATTCGATTTTCAAAACACTCAAAATGGATTCCAATGCATAAGTTCCAGAAATTCTACTCGATTTTCCTTTATGGCCTTTTGACCATCAACTGGGCGATCACAACGGACTTCAAGCAGATGAGAAGCTATTTGAAGCGAAAACTCTCCTATGGGAAGTTTCCAAACCCTGCAAAGGAATGGTCGGTTTTGGTCATTACCAAGGTTCTCTACTACAGTCTGTGGATCGTTCTTCCGATTCTCGTAATGGACATTCCCTGGTGGCAGGTACTCATCGGTTTTTTCATCATGCACTACACAGCAGGAATGATACTGAGCGTTATTTTCCAGTTGGCCCACGTCATGCCAAACACCGAGATGCCTCAACCTAACAAAGAAGGGGTCATGGAACATACCTGGGCGATACACCAGCTTTACACCACTTCGAACTTCGCCATCAACAACAAGTTGGTTAATTTCTATACAGGTGGTTTGAATCACCAGGTGGAGCATCATATATTTCCTCACATTTCTCATATCCATTACAAAAAGATCTCAGAAATCGTGAGAAATACGGCAAAGGAGTTCAATTTGCCTTACAACGAATACAAAACCATGTTCGGTGCGCTTGCTGATCATTTCAGGCAACTTGACACCCTTGGCAAGCACCCTGAAATCGCATAGTCTCATCAAAAAATAAATTCAAAGAACAATGCCACAAGTAATGTCACTACCGCTATCTGACAGAATCAACAATCTGCCTGTATCACAAACCCTGGCCATGGCGGCCAAAGCGAGGGAGCTTAGGGAACAAGGAAAGGACATCATCAGTCTAAGCCTGGGTGAACCTGATTTCAATACCCCGGACTTCATAAAGGATGCCGCAATCCAGGCAATAAATGAAAATTACAATTCGTATACACCGGTAAACGGATACGCAGAGCTTCGCGAAGCCGTCTGCCGAAAGTTCAAGCGTGACAACAACCTGGATTACAACATCAACCAGATCGTAGTTTCTACCGGAGCCAAACAATCGATTGCCAATGTGGCCATGGTGCTTCTCAATCCCGGGGATGAAGTGATTCTTCCCGCACCTTACTGGGTCAGCTATTCGGCGATAGCAACCCTGGCCGAGGCCAACTATGTTGAGATTCCCACCAGCATTGACACAGACTTTAAGATCACCCCGGAACAATTGGAGGCTGCGATAACTCCAAAAACCAAGATGATCTTTTTCAATTCTCCAAACAATCCAAGTGGGACGGTTTATACAGAAGATGAATACAGGGCGCTTGCAGAGGTTCTTGAAAAGCATCCCGGCATCTACGTCTTGTCTGACGAGATCTACGAGCATATCAACTACGGAGCCCCAAATTTCAGCTTTGCAGCGATCGATAGCATGTACGACCGAACCATTACGGTCAACGGGGTAGCCAAAGCCTTCGCCATGACCGGTTGGAGGATTGGATACATCGGAGCTCCTGAATGGATTGCAAAAGCCTGCAACAAAATGCAGGGTCAAATCACCTCGGGGGCCAATTGCATCGCACAGCGTGCGACTATAACGGCGTTGGATGCCCCTGTGGAGAAGATCCAGTATATGGTTGACGAATTTCACAAGCGAAGAGACCTCGTCCTTGAGCTGCTGGGAAATATCGAAGGAATAAAGACCAATGTGGCACAGGGCGCCTTCTATGTCTTCCCGGACGTTTCTCATTACTTCGGAAAGACCATTGACGGTCAAAAGGTCGAGAATGCATCCGATTTTGCCATGTTGCTCCTTGAAAAAGCCAATGTCGCCACAGTAACCGGAGACGCCTTCGGAGCACCCAATTGCATTCGGATCAGCTATGCCGCTTCACAGGAAGAGCTGAAAGAGGCGATAAGGAGAATTGCTGCGCTACTTTCGTAACTTTTCTCAAGCGGATAACCTATGAGTTTCAGGGTTGGTTTCACGAGCCGATGGGCAGACTTTGACCCAAATAATCACATGCGCCACAGTGCGTACAACGATTATGCTGCTGAGGCCAGGGTGAGAATGTTTAACGCATATGGATTATCCCTGGTTGAATTCAACAAGTTGAACGTCGGCCCGGTGCTTTTTCGGGAGGAAACCAATTTCAGGAGAGAAATTCGACTCAGTGAGGACATCAAGGTAGAGGTTTTTCTCAAGGGGATTTCAGAAAATGGGGAGCGCTTCAGGTTCTATCACAAAATCTACAAGGAAGACGGAAGTCTGGCAGCTGAAATAGAAATTCTGGGGGCCTGGCTCGACCTGAAAACCCGGAAATTGACAAAGCCACCTCAGATTGTTCTAAAAGCTCTCGGGGACATTGAGCGAACCGACGACTTCGAGACTATTCCATTGAATAGATCGCAACGCAACACTAAAGGCGACCGAACACATGAGTCATGAGTAAATCGACAGATCAAGGCCAGTTCAAATTGATTGGAAATCTGATTATCCTGTTGATCCTGGTCGCTTGCAGCTAAGAAAAGTCCGAGAAGTACGACCTGCTTCTAACAGGCGGCTACATAGTTGATGTCGCAAACGACACAATTCTTCAAAACAGTTGAATAGGGATACGAAATGATACCATCAGAACCGTTTCTGCTGGTTTGAATCGTCCCTTGCCGAAATCCGAAAAGGTCATTGATCTTGAGGGGCAATACGTGATGCCCTCAAGAAATAGGCAATTGTCAGCCTGTGGTCCATCTAAAGATTATCCAGACTGTAGAATGCACCCTTGTTGGTCTTCCGGGCCATGGATTGCTTGACCACCAGGTAAGCAACCGCATTGAGATTGCGAAGTTCACAGATCTGAGGTGAGAGCTTGGATTTCTCGTAAGCCTTTTCGGTATCCTGGTAGAGGTAATTCAGGTGGTCCAGGGCTTTTTCAAGACGCTCGTCCGATCGAACGATGGCGACCAGATCACTCATGATGTATTGAATGGTTCTTCGGTTGTGCGAGATCAGCACGTTCTCCTTCGGTACCATGGTTCCTTCCTCATCCCATTCGGGGATATCCAAATGCTTCGAAAATTCAAGAGAGGATCGGTTCTCAATGATCTCATCTGCTATCCTGTTGCCAAAAACCAGGGCTTCGAGCAGGGAGTTTGAAGCAAGTCGATTCGCCCCATGCAACCCGGTTCTCGAACACTCTCCGCAAGCAAAGAGATTCTGCACTGAGGAATAGCCTTTCGGATCCGTCTCAATTCCACCCATCAGGTAGTGCTGGGCAGGAACCACGGGAATAAATTGGGTTGAAGGGTCTATGCCCAGACTGAGACATTTATCACGGATATTGGGAAAGTGCTTCCCAAAGGCTTCTATGTCGAGATGTGTGCAGTCGAGGAAAACATGGCTGTCTCCTGAACGAATAAGCTCCGTGTTGATAGCCCTGGCCACAATGTCACGGGGTGCCAGTTCAGCCCGCTCATCAACCTTGAGCATGAAACGTTCACCTTCCTTATTCCTCAAATAGGCCCCAAAGCCACGAACGGCCTCAGAGATCAGAAATGACGGACTCACCCCAGGCTGGTAAAGTGCTGTCGGATGAA
>JAUIKV010000313.1 GCA_030430615.1 Bacteroidia bacterium | reverse complement strand
CTGCCATGCCTAAAATAACTGTCAGCGGTGTTCTCAATTCATGAGTTATATGCGTGAAGAAATTGCTTTTCAAACGATCGAGCTCCTTCATTCTGGCCTTCTCCTGGTTCTTCAGCCATTGAAGGCGACCGGTATAATAATAAAGTCCGAAGAAAGCTATCGAAATGCCCAAACTGAAACCCATGTAATAGTAATACTGAAAGTAGTCGTGGGAGGTGTCAGGTTGCAATTCGGTTGCGACAATCATTCCAACCAGATAGGCCACGAAGAATATCAATGCACGTCTCCTGTTATTTGAGGTCAGAGCGTACAGCGGAGCAATGAGCCCTATAAAAATTGCTCCTCCGGCTTCCAGCAATCCACCCATCAGGAATACCTTGATTGTCGTAAGTGAAAGAATCAGAATTTGAATGAACAGGATGAATCTTTCAATATGAGACTTGTAAAAATGAAACAAAAGCAGCGAGGTGAACATGGCGACGCCAAAAAAGATATTGATAAAGAGAACAGTCTCACCGTGTTTGTCGGCTATGAGAATGCTCATAACGATTAACCAGGGCAATCCAACTGCGTTTAGAATCAACCACAATTTTTTCTGGCTCAGTGTTTCCAGGCTGTCTCCAGGTGCCTTAACATATCCCTCGAGAATTTGATTCCATTTCGATATCACACTCATTGCTCTGTTGAACTAGTGCGGTAAAATAATCATTGACAAGCCTTTCTACAATGACCGGGATCAATACAAGCTTTGATCCCGGTCAAAAACAGAGGTCGTCGAGATCGTTCATTTAGGACTATTTGGATTCATCCAAAGCAAAAAGCCTTCGGGAAAGAGGAATCAGCATCAATCCGGAGACAATAAACAGGATGAAGGCATATCTCAATCCAATGGCATGAGCCAGGTAGCCGACAAGCGGCGGACCTATGAGCATACCGATAATGCCGTAGGTAGATATGATGGAAATCGCCATTCCCGGGGAGTATTTTTTTGATTTTCCCGCCAGGCCGAACGTCATTGGGAAAACAGCGGCTACCCCGATCCCAACCAGGGAAAAACCAATTAGCACAGGCCAATAATAAGGGAAAACAATTGCGATCAGCATACCAATCGTGACGATCGTTGAACCCAGGACATACGTGTTTTGAATCCCAAGCTTTTCACTCAGGCGATCAGAGTAGAAACGGGAGAAAGCCATGAACGACATGAAGAGCAAGTAGCCCAGGGTGAAAACCTCCTCCCCGACTACCTCCTTGAAGTACACGCCACTCCAGTCAAACATGCCCCCTTCGCACAACGCCGCAAAGAAGACCATCAGACCGAGATACAGAATATAGGCGTCCGGTTTTCCAAGGATCAATCGGTTTCCAACGTCAGACTTGTCCTTTTTCAAAAGGAATGGATATGCCATGACAGCAGCCAAGAGACTGATGATAGCGACGTATAAAAAATGGTCGATCATGGGCACCTTCAATTTGACGAGTATGGTTGAGAACAATGCGCCAAACAGGCCGCCAAGGCTCCAAAGACCGTGAAAGGACCCAATGATCCTCTTTTCTCTTTTCTGCTGCAGTGCCAGGGACTGAGTATTCACCGTGATATTAGAAATTCGCATGCAAAAAGAAAAAACGGATACGGCTATGACCAGGTGATCGAGACGGGAAACAGAACCTATGGCGTAAAGGCTGATTGCGAAAACCACAAAAGATGCGAAAAGTGGAACCCGGCTGTTGAATTTCGACA
>JAUIKV010000082.1 GCA_030430615.1 Bacteroidia bacterium | reverse complement strand
TGTTCCTGCTAAACCACTCGGTGAATCCGAACCGAACCTACGGCAAGGGAAAACTCAGAATGAAGCCCGATTCACTGGCCGGTGACCGGTTGCTGAGAAATGACGGCGGCAAATTCACGGATGTCAGCGTAGAGGCCGGCATATTTCAGGGAAAGATAGGCTATGGACTCGGACTGGGGATCGGAGATCTCAACAATGACGGATATCCCGATATTTACATCGGCAACGACTTTTTTGAGAATGACTACCTGTACATGAACACCGGGAATGGAACCTTCAGAGAAGTCATCACAGCAGATGAAACCACTCTGGGTCACACAACACATGCGTCCATGGGCAACGACCTGGCTGACTTCAACAACGACGGCTGGATCGACATCATATCTTTGGACATGCTCCCGCAGGAATTGAAGGCCTATAAGATGTCCGGGCAGGAATACAGCAACCAGATTTACAACCAGTATCTCAAAAACGGCTACCGTCCCCAGTACACGCAGAACACCCTGCACCTCAATGACGCGGGAAAACACTTCAAAGAGACGGCCTATGCTGCCGGAATTGCTGCTACAGACTGGTCCTGGAGCCCCCTACTGGCCGATCTGGACAACGACGGACACAAGGACATCTTCATATGTAACGGAATCCTGGGGGCGACCAACGACATGGATTTTATCAGTTTCATCGCCAATGAAAAAATCCAGAGCCGCATCGATAAGGGAATGGAAGAGCAGGATTTGGAATTGACCAGGGATATTCCGGAACGGAAACTGCCGAATCACTTTTTTAGGAACATCGGTGATCTCACCTTTGAAAATGTCACGGATGCCTGGTACCAGGAGATTCCGAGTTTCAGCAACGGCGCCAGTTACGCCGATCTGGACAACGATGGGGATCTCGACCTGATCGTGAACAATGTGAACTCCAAGGCTTATATACTGGAAAACAGGACAAATTCTCTCTCTGACAATCGCCACCTGAAAATATCCTTTGAAGGCCCCGAGGGGAATAGATTGGGAATTGGCACCCGTGTCGAGGTTTATGATGACAGCTCCGTTTTGACTTTTGAGAATTATTTGACCCGGGGCTATCTTTCGTCCGTTTCTCCTGAGCTGATCATCGGTCTCGGAACAAAAGAACAAATTGACTCGATAACAGTTCGTTGGCCCGGAGGCAAAGCTGAAACCAGGAAAGTTGTGCAAACCGGAAAAGAACTGGTTTTTCGCTATTCGGATGCCGGAACAAACGAATTCCCTGCCAACACAACGCTTAACTTGCTGACAACTGTACCTCCCGGTTTTGATTGGAAACATAGTGAATCTGACAGTTATGAATTCGGACGCGAGCCCCTTATCCCCTATGCTAAAGGATCTGAAGGACCCGATATCGCTGTAGGCGACGTGAACGGCGATGGGTATGACGACATTTACCTCTGCGGAGGCAAAAAGCAACCGGGAACTCTCTTTCTGCAAGAGGCCTCGGGTTCCTGGAGACTGGATTCCCAACCCGAATTTGAGCTGCGCGCTGAATCGGAAGAAACTGCTGCCCTGTTTTTTGATGCCGATGGCGACAAGGATCTGGATCTCATAACCGCATCCGGAGGTAACGAGGCCAAACAGGGCTCCCGTTTAAATCCTGTTCTCTACCTGAATCATAACGGACGTTTTGAAACCTCAGCGAGTTTTCCTGATCTTGAAACAAACGCCTCGGACATTGTGGCGGAAGATTTTGACCTTGATGGAGATCTGGACCTTATTATATCATCCAACGCCCTGCCCCAGCAATTCGCAAGGGAATCGCAACAAATCGTTTTATTCAATTCAGGTTCTGGGGATTTTGAAGATATGAGCGATTCATTCGGAGCTGATCTGCAAGAGATGGGTTTGATCGACGATCTTGAAGTCTGCGACCTCAACGGGGATTCACATCCTGATCTGGTGGCTGCCGGGCACTGGTCTCCGATTACAGTCTTTTACAACGACGGAAAAAAATTGACGAAACAAGAGATGCCAAGTCTCAATCAAAGCAATGGCCTGTGGAATGCAGTCAAAGTCATAGACATCGATCAGGATGGAGACCTCGATATTCTGGGCGGAAATTGGGGTTTGAACACCCGGCTGGGGGCCACCTCCGAACAACCACTCAGGGTCTATCTCAAGGACTTCGACAACAACGGAAAGGAAGAGGCTATTGTCACGTTGTACCACGATGGGGTTGAAACGGTCTTCTCGTCGAAAACCGACCTGGCAAAACAACTGCCCTCGCTGAATAAGAAGTTTCTCTCCTATAAGGCCTTTGCTCAGGCTACTGTGGGCGAACTCTTTGGGGAGGACAACCTCAGAGCCGCGGATCAGAAAGAGGTCTTCATGCTGGAGCACAGCCTTTTTTTGAATGACGAAACCAATGGTTTCACCAGGTTGGATCTTCCTTATGAAGCACAGCTGACATCCGCAAAAATTTTATATTTGCACGACTTTGATAAAAATGGTCTCGTTGATATCTTGCTGGCCGGCAATGATTTCAACATCAACTCACAGCTCGGAAGACTTGATGCAGGCCATGGCCTGGTTCTTTTAAATTTGGGCAACGGATCCTTTGTCAGATCGTCGCAGCACAGACCGGAGATAAAAGGCCAGGCCAGATCCGTGTCAAAAATAGTTATTGACAATGAGGACGGCCTGCTCATCGGTCGGAACAACGACAGTCCCGTATTTCTTAAACTGAATAAAACTCATGAATAATTCATCGTTGAAAAGAATCTTGAATCTCACCCTGATCTTCGCCATTGGCGTTTCTTTCATTATATCCTGTTCCCAGGAGGTGCCTGAAGAGGCGATGGCGCCTGAAGTGGAGAGTCCCTTGTTCACCTTGCTGGACCCCAAGGATTCAGGTTTTGACTTCACCAATGAGGTGGTCAATCAAAAGAACTTCAACATCTTTAAATACAGGAATTTTTACAACGGAGGTGGTGTTGCCATAGGCGATATCAACAACGACGGGTTGCCTGACATCTATATGACAGCCAATATGGGTAAAAACAAGCTCTTCCTGAACAAGGGAGACATGAAGTTCGAAGACATCTCTGCCCAGGCCGGCATTGAAGGAAACAAACCCTGGTCAACGGGCGTGGTTATGGCCGACATCAACAATGACGGATTGCTGGACATCTATGTGTCCAATGCAGGAAACCTCGAAGGAAACAATCATGACAATGACCTGTATATCAACAATGGTGACCTTACCTTTACAGAAAAAGCCGCAGAATACAACCTGGCCAAAACCGGGTTCAGCACCCATGCCAGTTTCTTCGATTACGACAAAGACGGAGACCTTGACGCTTATATCCTCAACAACAGCAATATCCCTGTTAGCAGCCTCGGATATGCCGAGCAACGAGAAGTAAGAGCCCAGGAATGGGAAGGGGTGCCTGAAATCTTTCGGGGTGTTGGCGACATGCTCCTTGAGAATCGCGATGGCCTCTTTGTAGACGTTAGCGAAGAAGCAGGAATCTACGGAAGTCTCATCGGATTTGGTCTTGGCGTCATGATAAGCGACGTAAACCAGGATCTCTATCCGGACATTTACATCTCCAACGATTTTTACGAGCGCGACTACCTGTACATCAACAACCAGGACGGAACCTTTTCTGAAGAGATCAAAAACTGGACCTCTCACCTTAGTCTTTCGGCCATGGGAATCGACATGGCAGACATCAACAACGATGGCTATGCGGACATCTTTATCACCGACATGCTTCCAGAAGGGGATCAGCGCGTAAAATCCGTCATGGAATTCGAGGGCTACAACATTTTCAAACTGAAACAGAGTAAGGATTTTTACCAGCAGTACATACAAAACACCCTGCAACTGAACAACGGGAACGGATCCTTTTCAGAAATTGCCAATTACAGCGGGGTCGCGGCAACCGACTGGAGCTGGGCCGGACTTATATTTGACATGGACAACGATGGCTACCGGGATATTTTCGTAACCAACGGGGTCAACCACGATCTCACCGACCTGGATTTCGTCGACTTTTTTGCAAATGAAATCATCCAGAACATGGCACTTACCGGGCAAAAAGAGGCGGTGGATTCCATAATTGACAAGATGCCTGTAAAGCCTCAACCCAACTACGCCTATAAGAACAAGCATGACATTACCTTCAGTGATGAAACTATTCCGTGGGGCTTTGGACTTAAGAGCCTTTCAAATGGAGCTGCTTACGGAGATCTTGACAACGACGGAGATCTCGACCTGGTTGTGAACAACGTCAACATGAAGTCCTTTTTGTATGAAAACAACTCCGAAACCCTGACAGATCACAACTATATCAAATTGAATTTCAAGGGTGAAGAGCCCAATCTTTTTGCCATCGGGACTACCGTTTGGATGTATTATGACGACTCGGTCATCATGCAGGAATTGATCCCGAGTCGTGGATTTCAGTCGTCGGTAGACTATGGGATGACCATAGGACTGGGCGACAAAACCCAGATTGATTCTCTTCGGGTCGTCTGGCCGGATGATCGAACCCAGCTGTTTACAAAGGTGGCTTCGAATCAAACACTTGAACTGTCTCAAACAGATGCGGTTGAAAAGTTTTTCCCGTTTAAACAGCCAGAGAGCGAGAAGATTTTGAAGGAAATACCCGCAGACAATTTACGTCCTCATATTGAAAACACATACAACGACTTTGATTTTGAAGGACTTATCTCGAAAAAAATCTCACAGGAAGGGCCTGCATTGGCTATCGGAGACATCGATCAGGACGGTAATGAAGATGTCTATATAGGTGGTGCTAAAAAGCAAAGTGGCGTCATTTATCTGCACAAAGGAGATGGAAAACTGATACCGTTGAATCAACCTATTTTCGAGCAAGAGGAGAATTACTACGAAGACACGGCCGCCGCCTTTTTTGACGCCGACAACGACGGAGATCTGGATTTGGTCGTCGGATCGGGCGGGAATGAGACCTCTGACGAAAATATATATCGCGCACGGTTATACCTGAATGACGGAAAGGGAAATTTCTCGGGTTCAAAAGAAAAATTGCCCGCTACCTTCAAAAACATCTCTGTAATCAGACCCTTTGACTTTGATGCGGACGGTGACACGGATTTATTCATTGGGTCAAGAAGCGTTGTCGGCGTCTACGGACTTGATCCGAATCATTTGATGTTGGAAAATCTCGGTGACGGCAGCTTCAGGGACATCACCGAAACCCGTGCCTTCGACCTGAAAGACGCCGGCATGATCACAGGGGCAGTCTGGTCTGACCTCGACGGTGACGGCAAGAAAGATCTGGTCACGGTTTCCGACTGGGGCACCCCGAAGATCTATAAGAACAGTGGAAGAAGACTTTCACATATGCCATCGAATTTAGACGAATTGCACGGTTGGTGGAATGTGGTCGAAAGTGCTGACCTCGACAATGATGGTGACATGGACCTTGTTCTTGGAAACCAGGGGTCAAACACCTTGTACAAAGCTTCCGCGGAACAACCCATGAAAATCTGGATCAACGATTTTGACAACAACGGAACTTTCGAACAAATCGTTACGCGAAACCTGGATGGAAAAGACTATCCCATCCACATGAAAAAGGAACTCACTGCTCAAATGGTGTCCCTGAAGAAACAGAATTTGAAGGCATCAGAATACGCCACCAAAACTGTTCAGGAGCTGTTTCCTCCGGAGGTGTTCGAGAGAACAATCATGAAAAGCTCGGTCATGGGAGAGTCTGTCGTAGCTCTGAACGATGGAAATGGCAAGTTCACTATCAAACCATTGCCCAATTGGGTACAGCTGTCTTGCGTGTGCGGTGTCACTTGCACCGATCTGAACCAGGACGGGAAAACCGATCTGATCCTGGGAGGAAACAATTTTGAATTCAGACCTCAGTATTCCCGGATTGATGCAAATTATGGCAGTGTATTGCTAAGCGAGGGTGACGGTTCATTCAATTGGGTGAACTACAAAGACAGTGGCTTCTTCATACGGGAGGAGATCAAGCATATCCGCGAATTCAAAGACAGTTCCGGAAAACGATATATCCTAACAGCTGTCAACGACGGCGCTCCTAAGCTATACTCTTTAGATGATTAAAAATCTCGGCATACTCATATTGATCTTAATCTTTCTTCAGGCTTGTAAAAAAGAAGAAGGAAGTCTTTTTAAGAACCCGGATCCAAATGACACAGGAGTCGATTTTGTCAACCGGATTGAAGAAAGCGATGAGCTCAACATCCTGGACTATCTCTATTTTTACAATGGTGGTGGGGTGGCCATCGGAGATCTGAACAACGACGGCTTACCTGAGATCTTCTTTTCGGGAAACCAGGTGAAAAACAAGCTCTACCTCAACAGGGGAGGTCTCAAATTCGAGGACATCAGCGAGTCGGCAGGAATCACAGGCAACAGCAGCTGGAACTCCGGTGCCGTTATGGGTGATGTCAATGGAGATGGTTTGCTCGACATCTATGTTTGTGCTGTGGTCGGGCTCAATGGATTCAATGGCTTTAACGAGCTCTACATAAACAATGGCGATCTGACCTTTACCGAAAGTGCCGCTGAGTACGGTCTGGATTTTGAATCGTACAGTTCAACCGCCGCCTTCCTCGACTATGATCTCGACGGTGACCTCGACATGTATCTGCTCAATCACGCAGTACACACGCAGGAGTCTTTTGGCAAGGCTGAGCTCAGGAACAAAAGAACCTACGAAACAGGTGACAAGTTGCTTCGAAATGACGGTGGATCGTTTACGGATGTGAGCGTAGAGGCGGGAATCTTTGGTGGGGTGAACGGCTATGGGTTGAGCGTTGCAATCTCAGATTTCAATCACGACGGATTTCCCGACATCTATGTTTGCAACGATTTCCACGAAGATGATTATTACTACCTGAACAACGGAGATGGCACCTTTGCCGAAAAGCTCAAGGATTATTTCGGGCACACAACCCGGTTTTCCATGGGTAGCGACGTAGCTGATATCAACCATGATGGCTGGCCGGATATTCTATCCCTGGACATGCTGCCCGAGGATGAGGCTATCCTGAAGGCTTCGGATGGAGATGAGTCGTTACAGATCTTGAAAATGCGCATTGAGCAGTACGGGTACCATTACCAGTTCACGAGAAACATGCTTCAAATCAACCAGCCAGGGTATAAATTCGTTGAAACCGCTCTTTTGAGCGGACTTGCAGCTACCGACTGGAGCTGGAGTGCCCTGTTCGCAGACTACGACCAGGACGGGCACCAGGACCTCTTCATATCCAACGGGATTCCAAAAAGGCCCAACAACCTGGATTTTATCAAATTCGTTTCCAGCGATCAGATTCAGAAAAAGATCAACAACACGCGACTTGTCGATCAGGAGGCCCTTGACATGATGCCACAGGGAAAAGTCCACAACTATGTCTTTCAAGGTGATGGAGGCATCGGCTTCAAAGACAGATCAGGTGACTGGATAAAAAAAGATTCCCTTATCTCGGGAGCTACAGCCCTGGGTGACCTTGACAACGACGGTGACCTGGACCTGGTAGTGAGAAACATCAACGAACCTGCAGCACTGTACATCAATCAAACCAATGCTAAGAACAACTACCTGAAAATCAAGTTCGAGCTACCCAGTAAGAATAAGCTCGGGATCGGAACCAAAGTATTCTCCTATCTCGGTGAGCAGGTGCAATACAAGGAGCTATATACGGTGCGCGGACTTCAATCTTCCTCGGAGCCCCTGATACATTTTGGATACGGAGATGCGCTCACAATCGATTCCCTACGAATCATCTGGCCCGACCGTAGCACACAGGTGTTGAAAAATGTGCAGACGAACCAGCTCCTTACTCTTAGCCCCGAAGGAGTGGAAAGACTCGATCCTGCGTTTTTCAATCCGACGAGAGACCTCCTCTTTTCGAAATCAAAGGACAACCTGGGCATCGATTTTGAACACCAGGAAAATAATTACAATGACTTCAATGTCACAAAACTCATTCCTTATCAGGTAACGGATCGTGGGCCTGCCGTGGCTTCAGGAGACCTCAATGGTGATGGAAAGGAAGATATCTTTTTCGGGGGATCTACTAAGGTTCCTTCCCGAATTTACCTCCAGGAAGAAGACGGCTTCAAAGAGCAGGAAATTGACCCCATCAGACAGGACTCCATTTACGAGGAAGTCGCTGCGTTGATCGAGGATCTCAACGGAGACGGGCAGAATGACCTGTTTGTCGGAACCGGGGGTGCAGATCTCTATCAGGGCCCCTATGTGATTCTGGACAACTATTACCAGGGAACCAAAGAAGGGTTCGTCAAGTCGAAACTGCCGGAGTACTTTGAAAATGCTTCTGTAGTCGCTCCCAGTGACGTAGACGGAGACGGAGACCTGGATTTGTTTGTGGCCGGCCATGTGGATTCTAAAGACTTTGGAAAGATACCCGGCAGCTATTTGCTCCTGAACACAGGAGACACATTCGAAATTCAGGACAACAAGGAAATCCTCAAATTGGGCATGGTGACAGACGCTACCTGGATGGATTTCAACAATGACGGAATCGATGACCTCGTGGTAGTCGGTGAATGGATGCAGCCAAGATTTTTCAGAAACAACCAGGGCAGTCTCAAAGAGGCCTTCGTGGCATCCGATAAGCTCAAAGGACTCTGGCAGACCCTTATCCCTTTTGACATCGATGAGGACGGAGACCAGGACCTCCTTTTGGGCAATTGGGGAGTGAACACCAAATTCAAGGCCTCGGCAGATAATCCCATGAGGATGCATCACCTGGATTTTGACAACAACGGCAAAAAAGAAACGGTGATCTCCATTGAAAAAAATGGTAATTACTACCCTCTCGCCAACCTCGACGAACTGATCGGACAAATGAACATCCTGAGAAAGAAATTCCCGGATTATTCTTCTTTTGCCGGAAAGAAGATGGAAGAGATTTTTGAGAAGAAGCTCCTGGACTCTGCCTATCTCTTCGAGGTGCACGAACTTCGCTCGGGCTATTTGAAAAATGAGCAGGGCAAATTTGAATTTCAGCCTTTTGACTGGGAACTGCAGGTTTCTCCGATCAACAGCTTCGTCTCCTTTGATTTTGACGCTGATGAGAAGCAGGAGATCCTGGCCGCTGGAAATTACTTTGGAGTCAAACCTTTCCACGGGCGATTTGATGGGTTTTCGGGCGCCCTGATAAACAACGAGAATTCAATTCAGCTCGGTCATACCCTGGGGCTTGACCTTGCCGGAAAGTCGGCTCGTCATATGAAAGTTATCACCGTGAACGACACGCCCTACTTACTCGTGGTTTATAACAGTGAGGCAGCTGAGGTGTATCAAATAGACAAACGAAACAATCCGAAAATTACTGAAACAAATCAAAAATAAAATCATGAGAGCAAGTTTATTCTCGATCCTGGCGATTACAATCATTGCGTCCTGTTCGAAACCTTCAACTCCC
>JAUIKV010000081.1 GCA_030430615.1 Bacteroidia bacterium | reverse complement strand
CAGCCCTTTTGACGTTTCATCCCGTGAGTTTAAAAAAAGTTTGGTTCAAAAAAATGTAGAAGCCTTTTTCAGTGACTTGTTCGACCAGGTGATCCCGTCGGATTTTCCATTTTTGGGCATCTGCTCAGGAAATGGACTCCTGGGAAATTATTACGGAACCAATATATCCCGCAGATACGGTGAAGGCATCGGCAGCGTGACCATTAAACTGACTGAAGAAGGGGAAAAGGATCCGTTGCTTCGCGGATTGCCAACAGAGTTCTTAGCACTGGTCGGACATAAGGAAGCATGCGATGACGTGCCTCAAAATGCTGCACTGTTGGCCTCCTCGGCAACCTGTCCGGTTCAAATGTTTCGGATCAAGAACAACGTCTATGCTGTTCAATTCCACCCGGAAGGGGATGAAGATGAATTCATCCTGCGCATTGAAGTCTACAGGAATCACGGATATTTCCCTCCCGAACAAGCTGACCAGTTGATCTCAGCACTCAAGAACGTTCAAACCCCGGTGCCGAAGGAAATTCTCAGGCGCTTTGTTTCGAGGTATCATTCGCATTAACATTTAGAGAACACATTGAAAAGCACAAAAAAATTCATATTATGTTTATCGGACATTTCGCGGTTGGATTATTGACCAAAAAGAATGAGGAACAGCCGTCACTGGCAATGATGTTTATTGCTGTTCAATTGTTGGATTTGCTTTGGCCTGTTTTTATTCTCCTGGGCATCGAGTCGATGTCTATTGATCCGGGGAACACAAAACTCACCCACCTGGATTTTGAAAATTACCCTTATTCGCACAGTCTTCTCATGGCAATTGTATGGAGCCTGGCACTTGGCATTGGCTATTTCCTGTTCACTAAAAACAAAAAGGGGTCATTGCTTCTCGGTGGATTGGTATTCAGTCATTGGATTCTGGATCTGATCACACATCGACCTGATTTGCCGCTTACACCATTTTCTGAAATCAAAGTGGGTTTGGGTTTGTGGAATTACCCAGCTGCAGAGATCATGCTTGAGCTATTTATCTTTGGCTTAGGAGCCTTTCTGTATTACAAGTCTCCTTGCTTCAAACGAAAAATCGCTTTCTGGTTGTTGATGGCTTTTCTCCTGATTATTCATTCGATGAATCTCTTTGGGCCGCCTCCACCCGACACCCGGGCGGTTGCATGGTCTGCCAACCTGATGTGGCTCATTGTTCTGTGGGCCTGGTGGATCGAGAGAAAACCTACTCCTCAATCCATCCCATGATGGCGTTGGCAACAAAACGGGGCTCAGGTGGAAGAGAATAGATATCTTTTTCGTAGTTCTTGTTGTAGGGTGAGATGTTCATGACTTTTCCGTCGACCACGAGCGTGCTGCTCCCTCCCGGGTCGAAGCCCATGGCCTTGTGCATGCCAAACTTCAACAAAATATCGGCCATGTCGAAATGGGTAGCGCCCACAGACTCTCGAATCCTGCCGTTGACCATGAGCACCATGAGTTTGCCGTCCTTGGTGATCCCGACAGCTATCTTGGGCCCCCGCATATCGGTAAAATCCAGTCGGGCCGCCTGGGTCCTGATAGAATTGGCTGTTTTCCAACCTTCTTCTTCCATGTTCAGCATCTGCTTGCCTTGATCGACAAGCATCGGGCCCGCTTCAATGGCATAAGATATTTCATCCCAGCGGAATGGTTCTTCCCCAAGATCTGTTTTAGGTTCCAGCAACTGAATCGCGATTGACTTTCCTTCTTCAAACATTTCAGGAACGAATAGTTTTGACGGCACCGAAAGAGTTACCCCGACAGGAATCAATGGCACCTTCTCCCCTGATTTTGTGCCAATGACCTGTTTTACCGTGTCTCCCGCTACCCGAATAATGACATTCCCATCTCCTGGAACGAACTCTTCACCGTGAGACAGATCATAGTAGCAGGGTTCATCGCTACTGTGCTGATTGTAGTAAACTGACGAAAACTCAAGTGACCCGGATGTCCCTTTTACAATGAATCCGGACCTGCTGTTGACCCTTCTAACGTCTACTTCGCCATTTTTATAAATGATAAAAGCAGGTTTGTTGAACAGTGGAGGGCAAAAAACTTTGCCATTCATGATCAGCAAACCCAGGGGCGAACCGATGTAGGTCTCGGGCAATCCCAGCTTGCCCACCAATTCAGGGTTCAGAATGTAACCCCCATTCCAGGCCAGTTCAATCTTATGCGGGTTTTTGCTATTCTTACGGTATTCCTTTACCAGGGCTGGCACATTCTTGGGTTTCTTCTTGGCGATGTGAGCAGCAAACTTCCAATTGAATTCTTTGGTGTCTACCATCGCTGACACCCCGCTCCATGGCAATCCATCATCGTAAACACCAGAGGCGAACGATGACTTTACGCGCTCCACTGTTTTACCCTCTTTCAACTCCCCCTCGATCTGTTTCAGAACTTTGTCCACGGGCGTTCCCTTGTGGGACGCATCCTCGGTTATTCTTCTGAACAACTCTTCCTCCCCTAACTCTTCCCTGAGCTCTGAGAAAAGGTCGCTTTTCAAGGCTATCTCGAAATCCTTAGCGGTTTGAACAGGAGTCGGATACGCGAGCGTCGTGCGAACCCCAGCTGGAACAAATTGAATGAATCCACTGTCTTTAGGTATTCCCATGATCCTGGCGGTTAATTGATGTCCGACCTTTCCAATATGAAAGTGATCGATCTCAACGATGTCTGTCATCATCGCGGCATACTCACCGTTGGTGATAATAAAACCTTTGGACTCTTTGATCTCACGCAGGATCTTAATGGCCTTGGCCCCCATCTGAGGAAAATGAACCCCTTCTGACCACTGTCGGGTCTCTACGATCTGAACCACACCCGCCTTGTACAAGAGACCCAATTCGGGTTCCTGTCCACTTTCAAGGTACTCCTGGATGTTGGCGCTGGAAAACCATTTGGTGATCCTCGGTTCGTGAATGAAAATGTAGACCTTATTCAAGCTTTTGCCTTTCTTTTCGAGAATTTCAGGGGTAAGCTCTTCCTGTATGGACAATTTGAGCTGGGCACGGATGGGTTGCAATACAAAGTACTCAAGTTCGTGCTTGATATAGCGTCCCGGGAAATAGCCTTTGGGCACATTCTCTTTTAACTTGCGGGTCAGCATCTTTCGATCGTCGATCCCCAAGAAATTGCTGTTTGTCAATTGGAACAAAGCGAGCTCCCAGTCTGCAAAGAACTGGGGCGCCAGGGTCAGGTCAGCCAGGTTCTTCGGCTTGAATACGTCATTGTAGATCATATTGACCAGTCCTGTCAACTCCTGATACGTGAAAGCCTGGTAGGCGTATGATACCTTATTTCTATGCCGGTAGGCCAGTGCGTGGTCGTGTCGGATTGAGATTTCCCCGTCTACATACTTGAAAATGTCATCAATGGCGTTGTAGTACTCATGAATGAGCTCCAGGTCTTTGTTGACCATATCCGGAATGTCATTTTCCATCATTCGGGCATAGCGCATCACCATGCCCCGGGTCAGCTGTTCCTCAACTCGAAAAAAACTCGGGTCAATCAATGATTTTAGATAGAGCATGAAGGCCAATCGACCATAACCGGGCAGATAATGCCGGGTGCTGCGGTTCAGGATTGCATCCAGATCCTCATTGGTGAAGTTGACCAGCTTACTGTAGGAATTCAACAGGTGGCTCAGTCGTGGAGAGACCTCAGTTCTGCTTGCGTCGAGCTGCAGATGCAACCGCTCTATTACGTACCGGATATTCTTCTCCAATGACTCCAGGCTGAATCGCCTGTTGATCACGTTTCGGTTGTGCGTCACGTCGATCATCCGATTTTGCGGGTAGAACACATGGTCACAAATGCTCTCCGCAAGACGCTTCGGAATCTTGGAGCCTTTGAACTCCAATACCTTCAAGCGGTGCGATTCATCGAGATGTCTTCCTATGACCTCGTCATAGACTTCCCTGGGCTCGTATTGCCGGCAGAAAATTGGGGTGCCGCAGGCTGCTGCCTCAATAATGGGCAGGCCCCTGCCCTCTGTCTGACTCGGCAAAAGGATCAAAGAGGCAACGTCGTACAATTGCTCGATGTCAAGTGGCTTTTTGTACTTTTTCTTGAATTCGTGCTTGTCAAACTCACTGAACAAAAACCCCAGAAGCACGCGAGTTCGGAATTCTTTCGGCAACTTCTCCAGAAAGTTCTTAAAATCTCGCTTCAGATCCTGGTAGTACTCCTGCTGACCGTGAGGAATCGGTCCCGAAACGATCAGTGAGAGCTTCAACTGGGGGTTCGTTATGAATTTCTCATAAAATGACTCGTAGGAAAAAAGACGCTTGATGAGCTTGAAGTTTAGCTCAATGGATTTTCGGCTGATCACCCTTGTGGGCTGAAGAAAAACAATGTTGTTATTTACAAAATCAAATTTCTTTACCGTCTTATACCCCAAAAGTATGGGTTTCAACGAGCGCTCACTCTTTGTATGACGCGCCGCTGTATGGACGGTTATAGTGTCTTTCTTGTTGGCAAAAATATTGGACACCTGCATGAAGGCCTTGATGATGTCTCGCTTGCTCATGCGGTGCATTTGCGTGTCTACGGCCGTTCCTATCAGAGCGACGTTGGCCGGATTGTGACCATTGATGTTGATCAGGTGATTCTGCTGGATTTTATTGATGTTCAAATTCATCCAGGTGCGGCTCTCCCAGGGATAAACCATTTCTATCAGGGAAAAAAATTCTCCAACATGTGAATTGTGAAAAAAGAAATCTCTAGGCCCCCTTTTGAGGCCTTTCTCCTTGATCTCCACTTCACGGTTGCCACCTTCCCAATAAAAATCGTGGTTGTTGTTAATCACCGGCAGCCCCAGATACTCAGAGATCAAAACCGTAGCCAGGGCCAAGGAGACGTTGCCAGGATTTGAGCAAACGTTTATCAAATACAAAAGGGCAATGTCGTTTTCTTCGACATAGCTGCCCAAAGCTTCGACAAGAAAAAGAACTTCATTCCAAAACTTCCCGATGAGCTCATTGTATTCAACGCTCCCTCGCTCCATTTTGATCTTGAAGAAATCCTCGTAGAGTGGCCAGGCGTCAAAGGCCTCCATTTCTGGGATCACCTTTTTAAAGGCACTCGCAGGGATCAATTCATCGGCTTCCTCCTTGATCTCCCCCGCAATGAAATGAATCGGGATGTCAGGGTAAATGCTTTTAAAGGTTTTGGCATATTTTTCGGTTTCTACCGTGATACCGTCTATGGTAAAGTAGAAAGTGACAAAGGCGAGCCCTCCTTTTTCGAGATACCGGTCAAAGGCTTTCGAGTCTCCCTCAAAAGCCGGTTTGAATTTTCTTTCTCTGAACCTGTCCAGGAAGAGGCCCAGGTCAAACCATGTGTTTATTTCTTCTTTGTTTAATTCTTCTAGTACATTTTTGATTTTCAGTTTTCCTGTATCAATCATTCTTTATTCATTAAAACGTAAAAAGCGTATTCAGTTTCTCCTCGAGCACCTCATAGGAAAAATACTTCTTCCCTAATTCGAAGTTGTATTCGCCGATTTCCCTGCAGCGTTGTGGATTGTATATGATCTCAGCCATTTGCCTGACTTTCTCGTCGGTCAAAATGCTGTCTTCGATCATGACGGTTTCGAAGCCTTTATTGCCGATATCTTGCATGTACACCGGCTTGTAGTTATTCACAAAGATCGGCTTTTTGGCGAGAACGCACTCTACAAAAGCGTTTCCAAATCCTTCATAGGTGCTAAAGTAGGTACAGGCTCTTCCATGCGCATAAACATCCGACAAATCTTTGTGGTCAAGCACCTTGTGGGATGCAAAAATCACCTGCCGCGACAGGTTGAGATCGTGAATCTGGTCAATCAGCTCGTTGTAATATTCCTTGTTCTCGTCGTCATGGTTGTTGCCTGTAATGACCAGTTTTAACTTCTTGTCATCGAGTTTATCCATCAGGGAAATAGCCGTTTCGATTCCTTTGCGACGCACAATTCGCGTTACCTGCAGCAGAGCAATCTCCCCTTCTCTGACACCTACATCCTTGAGAAAGAATTCATTCTCTGGAGTCGGAACCCCATACGCCCTGTTGAAATCCATGACATTGGGCACAAGAAGGGCGTCAATGTCAAAGCGGTTTTTAAAGGTTTCCACCCCAAAGGTATTGATCACGGCGTGTCTTACTCCGGGAAGCAAGAGCGGAAAATTGTCGTTCACGTATTGATTGATCTCCGGATGAACCGACATATATCGCTCACCACGCTCCCAGTGAAAATCGTGATCATGGGTCACAATGGGCAACCCGGTGCGCTGTGTGAGCTTTTTGATCGCTACCCCCATAGACAACTGACAGGGCAGCGCAGAGGCATTTTCCGACAAGATGACTTCAATCTTTTTATCCTTGACCCACCGAAGCATTCTTTCTTCGATCATGTCAGACCATCGCTCGACGTGCTCAAGCAGAGGAAACGGGTCTTGGTCCGGTTCAAAGAAGGCCTTGCGCTGTTCCCATTCGGCCTCCGCAGAAAAAAAAGAAAGAGCAGGAAACAGGGTATGATGCTTGCGATCCATTTTCCAGGACTCAAATTCACCCGACAGGATAAACACCTCATGACCCAACTTTTTCAAGATGTCAATCCATTTCTCGGTTTCGAGGGCTACGCCGTCCACACCTCCGATTCTACCAATGATGATACCTATTCTCATGCATATTTTTTAGGGGTTCGAATTCAATAAAGATACATTTTTATAGAGACTAAGTCCCATTTTAGGGGGGTTCGCACAAGAATCTATCACTTCGGAAATTTTACCGAGCTAAAATTCACATTTTAAAAAAATGGCCTTCAATAATTGACGAATCGTCAACCCGGACTTTGAATTTTTGTACCTTCACGCGACTAATTCAATGCCTTGAACCTTTTATGATTCCTTTCTTTCGCAAGATTCGCAAAGATCTTCACGATCAAAATTGAAGAAATACTGCTGCTTATTGACGAAGAATTAAGTCTCTATTCATAAATAATTGCTTTTCAGATACTTTCAAATCTTTTTATTCGTTATCAACACTCGACGAATAATGAATTGAATAGAAATCTTTAAACAATAATTATGAAAAATTTCAAGTATGTATTGATCATGTTAATCGCCCTATCCGTATCTGTGTCATCCTGTAACGATGACGATGATGATATGGTGAACCCCATAGTGGGCAGCTGGAGTCTCTCTGAGGCCGATGGCGATTTTGAAGTAAGCATTCGGGCTACATTTGTTGAGAATGGTTCGGGCACGCTAACTGCAACTGTAACCCTTTTTGGAGAATCTGCATCAGAAACTGATTCTTTCACATGGAGTACAAAGGGAGATCAATTGACGATGACCATGGATGGGGAGACCGAAGTCTCCACCTATTCGATATCCGGAGACACGCTCACCATAACAGATGACGAAGGGTTCGTCACCCAATTGAAGCGTGACTAACCTTACCAATTAGAGCGCGACGCATTAAATGCGAGCTCACAACACAAAACCCTGCCGATGCTATTTGGCAGGGTTTTTCTTTTTCAGCTTCTCTAATTCTCGAACCAATTCTTCGTAACGCTCCTCGACATCCTTGCCTAATACCTGGTCAGCTCCGTTAACCATGTAATACAGGTAGGCAATCTGTGATAGGAGCATTTCCTGCGGGTAGGCCCCATCGTCATTCTTTATCCTCTTTAAAAGCGAATTCACCTCCTCGAGCCGCTTCTGTTGCTTAGAATTGCCCTCCAGGGATTCTGCTTCGTTCTCAAGATCTTCCTGGAATCTTCTTGCTTCAGCATTAAGGTCGCGTACACGGAGTTGCATTGCCCATTGCTTTTCAATATCGATTTCGGTCAGGCCTTGCTCATTGACCCTGGGGTCAAGAACGATTTCAAATGGCGCTTCGAGAGATTGAGAGCTCAAAGTCAATTTTACAAAATAGGAACCGGGAGGAACCATCGGCCCGTTTTTATAACTGCGTTTCAAATCCTTGTCCCATAATCCCTTCTGCCGAAGATTCCAGGCAAAACGATTGAGACCAGGTTTGTCCTCCAGTTTTTCACTTACATAACGAAAGCTTCGGCTGAGATCCATGTTTTCAATCTCCTTGTCAGAGGTGATCTCCGTGCTGTCACTGAACACTGTCACAAGAGTTTGTTTTTTGTCATCCAAGATCTCCAGTTTCAACCCGCCTTTGACCGTGTCTGGCAGAAAGTAGTCGATAAGCACGCTCGTAACCGGATACTTGGGAAAGGTTCCATTCGAATTAACCAGGGGCTGATGATACCGAATGGTTGCATCAGGTTGGAAAAGAACTGGTTTGTCCTTCAGGTCAGTAATCTCATTTTGCCTGAGTGCCGTTATATTGTCCAGAATCCAGAAACCGCGCCCCATAGTGCTGATCACAAGGTCACCCCGGAAAATCTTCAAATCCGTAATGGGCGTCACCGGAAGGTTCTGTTGGAAGCTTTTCCAGGTTTTACCATCATCAAAAGACACAAACATGCCGTATTCGGTACCGGCATACAAAAGGCCTTTTCGCACAGGGTCTTCGCGGAGCACCCGGGCCGTGTAATCGAGGGGAATCCCGTTGGATTCTGTGGTCAGGAGCTCCCAGCTTTTTCCATAATTGCTGGTTTTGTAAAGATAGGGGCTTTCATCTCCCAGCAAATGGCGATCAACTGCCACATAGGCTGTTGCAGCATCGTGATGAGATGGCTCTACCGATTCGACGCGACCACCTCCGGGCATTTTTTTTGGAGTGACATTTATCCAGGTTTTGCCACCATCTTGCGTAACATAGATGACCCCATCGTTCGAGCCTGTCCAGATCAGGCCTTCTTTCAGTTTTGACTCCCGAATTGAATACAGAGTGCTGTAGTACTCCTCCCCGGTAATGTCACGGGTTATCGGACTCCCGGAGATCACTTGCTTGTCTGCCTCATAGGCTGTAAGGTCGGGCGAAATGGTTTCCCAGGCCTTGCCTTCGCTTGTGGTTTTGTGCAAATATTGAGAGCCGTGATAGATCACGTTCGGGTTGTGTGGCGAAACGTGAATAGGAGCCACACGCTGAAAACGGTATTTCAGATCCTTGGGATTGTGTCCATAGATATTGGATGCTCCTACATAATAGCTCTGTTCAAATCCTGTCTGCTTATTGAAAACCCCAAATCGACCCTTGCAATTCGCATAAACGGTGTTGTGATCCCCCGGTTTGGGCACCGCCGGACCGGTCTCGCAACCCCCGGTATTGATGATCCACCCGGTGCCAGGGTTTTGAATGGCGCTTGGCGGCAGACTGGGCACTGCTATCGTTGAATAATTGTCCTGCTGGCCGGCATACAACCAATAAGGATACTGGTCATCAACCTCAACCTGGTAAAGCTCCGCGGTAGGTTGATTGAACTGTGTCGACCAGGTCTTGCCCCCATTGAGACTCACATTGGCTCCTCCGTCATTGGCCTGAATCAAGATATCCGGATTCTGCGGATTCAGCCAAATGTCGTGATTGTCACCATGAGGAACCGACATTTCCTCCCAGTTTTTT
>JAUIKV010000312.1 GCA_030430615.1 Bacteroidia bacterium | reverse complement strand
ACCAAAGAACAGAAAGACGAATACGTCGCCCAGCCCGCTGTAGCCATAAGCGTTGTCGCCAACCGTGTACTTGATCGCCGCGATAATGCTGCTCACACCGAGCAGTATAAAAAGAAAAGCGTAAAAGGGGTATTCTTTTCCAAATGAGATATAGATCAACATCAGGGCAACAATTATTGTCAGAACCGAAGTAATTGTCATGGCCTTTTTCATTTGTGTCGGACTGATCTCTCCACTTTGTATTGCGCGCTCTGGACCTACACGGTCCTCGTTGTCGGTTCCTTTTAGCCCATCCCCATAGTCATTGGCAAAATTTGACAAAACTTGAAAACCAATCGTGGTAACCAGAGAAAGGACAAGAATCCACACATCAAAATATCCCCTGGAGGCAGCGATGCAGGATCCTACAATAATTCCCGATAATGAAAGAGGGAGGGTTCGCAAGCGTGCAGCCTTAACCCATGATTCTATACGTGCCAATTTAAATCGATTATTTGCTTTGTCCGCGAATCCATTTTTCCCCGCTGAGTTGAAGCGCTTCCTCAATATTCACAGGGATGCCGAAGGATTTAGCAATGATGAAGCAGTCTTTGAAGCCCATGCGACGCAGATCATCGCGCAATGCGACAGCTTCCTTGTAAGTCGTGAATTTGCCAACGGCGAACTTGTTAAAGCCATTTTCCTCGAACTCCTCGAGCTGAGTGATATCTTTGGAAATCAACCCGGAATTGAAATTGGCGTACGCCCCTATCTGTATGCTGTATACTATGCTCAGTTCATTCAGTGAAACCTGTATCGAGTCGGCCATAATCACCTGCTTGGCCTTTCGCTGTATCTTATGAAGAGAATCGGTGTCGATCAGGCTCAGATTGTTCTTGATCAGGTACTCCTCTTTGTACTGCTTCGATTTGGGCAGAAAGGACCAGAGAAAAAGGATCAGAAACACCAGGCATGCAACTCCTAAAATGATCCTGTGCTTTTTCAGCTCTGAGTTGTTCTCCTCCTCGTCCTTAAGAGCCGTGGAGAGATTCTTGATCGTGCCATTGGCCTTATCAAGCTCTTCGTAAACATTGACTAAATTTTTATCTCTCACAAAAGGCATATCATTTTTATTCGCTTAAAGGTCTTTCGCTTTGGCTATGAGCTCTGCCACATCCAAAACACTGACTTCATTCTCCTTTTCCTTGTTTTTTATCCCATCGGTCATCATCGTATTGCAAAACGGACAGCCCGTAGCTATGATCCCCGGTTTGACTTCCAAAGCGTCTTCCGTGCGCTCAACGTAAATCTCTTTCTTACCGGCTTCGGCATCTTTGAACATTTGTGCTCCACCAGCACCACAACACAGACCATTGGATCTGCACCTTTTCATTTCAACGAGCTCTGCGTCTATCTTTTGAATCAATTCCCTGGGTGCTTCATAGACGTTGTTCGCCCTTCCCAAATAGCACGGATCGTGAAAAGTGATTCTCTTTCCCTTAAAATCGCCGCCTTCAATCGCCAACCTTCCGTCTCCTATCAAACTGTTTATGAACTGGGTATGGTGCAAAACATCGTAATTTCCACCCAATTCCGGGTATTCGTTCTTGATCGTATTGAAGCAATGCGGGCAAGTTGTGACAATTTTCTTAACCTCATAGGCATTCATGATCTCGATATTGGTCATGGCCTGCATTTGAAACAGAAACTCATTTCCAGCTCTCTTCGCCGGATCCCCGGTACAGCTTTCTTCAGTTCCCAACACCGCAAAATCGACTCCGGCCTCAATCAGAATTTTGGCAATTGCCTTGGTTATTTTTTT
>JAUIKV010000080.1 GCA_030430615.1 Bacteroidia bacterium | reverse complement strand
ACGGGGGCACGATATTCCTGGATGAGGTAGGAGACATGAGCCTGTCGGCTCAGGCGAAAGTGCTCAGGGCCTTGCAGGAGAACAGGATCAACCGGGTGGGCAGCGACAAGGATATCAAAGTGGACGTACGGGTTGTTGCAGCGACGAACAAAGACCTCAAAAAAGAAATTGATAAGGGAAAATTCAGGGAAGACCTCTATCACAGGCTTGCTGTGATTCTCATTCACGTTCCGTCTCTTGATGAGCGGAAAGAAGACATTCCTGAGCTCGTTTCCCATTTCTGCAATCTGATCGCAGAAAGCCAGGGGTCCAGCACAAAGAAATTCTCGAAAGAAGCCCTGACCCAGTTGCAGAAATACGATTGGACCGGGAACATTCGAGAACTGAGAAATGTAGTTGAGCGTTTGCTCATCCTCGGTGGGGAATCGATTTCAAAGGAAGACGTGCTCAATTTTGCCGGCAAGTAGTCAGGCAGATCAGTTACCCTGACGATTTGGCCCTCTTCGCCTGAATTCTGAGAGCAATCGTCTGTTGAAATCCGCTTCAGCTTTGTAGAGTATTAGAAGTTTCTTAGGGGACAGAACCTTTTCAAGTTCCCGGTATAAAGCTTTTTTGGTCTCGAGCACTTTGGATTCATTCTCGAAGAGGCTTTTTAGGAATTCTGTCGCTTGTTTATCTGAAAGCGCCTCCGGTCCACCCATGGAAGCGATTTTATCCCGCTCAGCTTTGCGATTCTCGATTCGAAGCGCGAATATCTTTTTTTCGTATTCATTGTAAATGGGCCAAAATGTTTCAGCCTCAGAAGGACTCAGGTCCAGTTCCTGGGTCAGATATCCCGTCTTGAACGCTTTCACTCTCTCATGTTGACCTCTGCCTTGGGACCACGCCGCCATGCTCAGGCATAAAACGAGTCCAAATATTAGATTTCTTTTCATAATGTCAATTTTCATATAGGATTTGATCCAGCTCTATTTGGTTTAAATACGCATTCAACTCTTCATTGCTGATTGTCGTGGCATTCAGTTCAACATCCGGATAAGCGTCCGCAATATCGTATGCATTCAACTCGGCCAAGTCAGATTCGATCCAGGAGCTTATTTCTGTCTGCTCCAGATCTTCCCATTGCAGGGACGATTGATTTGGACTGATGTATTTCACTCCAAACAACAATAGGATTGAGGCAGCGGCGGTCATCCACATCAACTTTTTGACGTCGGGCCTGTTGAGACGGAATACCCGTTTGGTCTCGGATTCAACCTTTTGCCCTGGATCTGAAGGAAGTTTCACCTCAAAATCTTCAAAATATCCCTCAGGAACTCTAAACCCTTTTTTTGATTTTCCTTTCAATCGGTTCATCAATTTGAGGTCCAAAGACTCAAAATAATCCTCAGGAACTCTGAACCCTTTTCTATTTTCATCCTTTTCTTTCATCCTTCGGCATTTTTCAATATTCGCGATTCAATTTTCTTCCTGGCATGATGATAGGAGGCTTTCAGCGATCCCACAGAGGTTTCGAGAAGCTCCGACATTTCTTCGTACTTCATGTCTTGAAAATATTTCATCCGAAATACCATTTGCTGCCTCTCGGGCAAAGTGACAATGGCTTCGTGTAAACTCAACTCCAACTCATCCCCGTCAAAATAGGGGTCACTTTTAAGATTCCGAATGCGTTCCTGTTGAACGAGCTCCAAACTCATGTTCGTTTTTTTAGCTGTTGACTTCAGAAAGCTCAATGACTCATTGGTGGCAATTCGGAACATCCAGGTATACAGCGCACTATCGGCTCTGAATTTACTTATGTTTTTGAAGACCTTGACAAAGGTGTTTTGCAGAACATCATCGGCATCGTCGTGCAACAGAACCAGGCCGCGAATATGCCAATAGAGCCGTTTTTTGTAAACATTCACCAATAAGCGGAAACCCTCCTCCCTTTGCAGTGGGTTTTGCAGCATTCCTATGAGCTCTTTCTCTTCCAGGTCGTTCGCTTTCTTTTTAGACGGTCACAATGCCATAAGGTTTAATTTACATCTCAAAATCAGAATCGCATGGATACCTTGAGGTTGAGAACCCTGCTGGTCAAATAATTGGGTATTCCCACATAACGGTCTGCGGAAACATCACGAACCCAGGTATTGGTAATGGTATTCTGATTGTCAAACATGTTGAAAAGTTCCAGGCCGGCTATCAGTTCCTTAAATGGTTTTTGCCAGTTCTTCTTCGGCGGATTCTTCTGATCCACAATGACGTAGGCAATTCCCAGGTCGGTTCTGAAATAATCAGGAAGGCGGTTTTGATAAAGATAGGGGTCGGCGTAGGAAGGAGATCCGCCAGGAACCCCGGTGCTGTAAACCAGATTCAAATACATCCGAAGGGTGGGTACAGCCGGGACGTAGTCCTGAAACAATATCGCTGCTTTCAACCTTTGGTCAGTTGGTCGTGAGATATAGCCCCGGTCATCTATGTTCTCTTTGGTTTGAAGATAGCCCAGACTTATCCAGGATTCGGTTCCCGGCACGAATTCGCCATTCCAGCGCAGGTCAAATCCAGCTGCGTAGGCTATGGCGTTGTTTCGTGCCCTGTATCGGATGCGAACATTGTCTATCGTAAAGGGGTTCACATCAGTGAGGTCCTTGTAGTAGGCCTCGCTGACTAATTTAAAGGGCCGGCCCCACAGCGAGAAGCTGTAGTCGTTTCCTACAACGATGTGAATGGCCTGCTGCGCTTTCACTTCCGGGTGAACCGTACCGAGTGAATCCCTCAGTTCCCTGTAAAATGGCGGTTGGTGGTAAAGACCACCTGAAACCCTGAAGAGCATGTCCTTGTCCCAATCGGGTTTGATGCTGAACTGAGCTCTTGGACTGACAACGGCATGGCTGGTTGTTTGGAGCCCATTTCCGCTTACGGTCCAGTGCTGTGCCCGCAGGCCCAAATTGAACCATACCCTGTGATTGCCTATGAAGGATTTTTTACTCCATTGGGCAAATCCTGAAATTCTTTCAATATCTACGTCGTTCTCTGCATTGATCCCGATAAAAGGAGTTATTGGGCCTGTGTAAGGCTCATAGGGTTGATCATTGCGCGGCAAAAGTCCTGGTGGTCTTAGGGAGAAGCCCGAGGAATCGACTACTTGCCATTCGTCAATCCTGTCTTTGATGTTCTCCCGCTGATATTTCAGACCTGCCTCGACAAGGTGGTTTCCCTTGGCCCAGGCAGTTGTTGCGCGAATGTTGCTTATTGTGGCAACCAGGTCATTTCTTGCATGATCCAGTTGAGAACCAATGGATTGAACAGAAGAAGCTTGCCCGAAATCCCCGGATCCGAAGTCACTGTTGACGTCACCCAGGTTGTAAAAAGAAAGTATGTCGTAGTATTCCTGTTCCTTTGTTTGATAGGTTGAAGCTGTCAGTGTCAGGGACAAGTTGTCCGTGGCTTCGTATCGTGCAGTCAGGGCTCCCAAGGCCGTTTCATAACGATCCTCCTCCTTGCCCTGGTAGTTGACCACCACAGACAGGGGTTCATTCAGGGTTCCAAAATTGGTTCGACGAGAAACAGGGGTCACTTCGTAATTATTCAGAGCATAGGAACCCAGGAAGTCAAGTGAGAGTTTAGGCGTCAGATCATAGGAGAGAAAAGTCTGAATATCGGTGAAATTCGGATTGAAGTTGGCATTTACATCGGTGCTGTTGAGCAGAAGTGAATTGTTTCTATATCGCGCTCCCACAAGAGCTTTGAAGCGTTGATTGGCCGATAGCCCTTCAATCGTCGCCGACGCCCCTAGAAAGCTGGCTTCTATTCGCGTGGAGAACCTTTGAGGTTTTTTGTATGTGATGTCGAGGACCGAAGACATTTTGTCTCCGTATTTGGATTGAAAGCCACCGGAGCTGAATTCGACCTTCTGTGTCATGTCAGGATTTACAAAGCTGAGCCCTTCCTGTTGACCGGATCGAACCAGGAATGGGCGATAAACCTCGATCCCGTTTACATAGACAAGATTTTCTTCGAAGCTTCCACCTCGCACATTGTACTGGGTGCTCAGCTCATTATTGAAATTTACCCCGGGCAAGGTCTTTAAAACACTTTCAATCCCCGGGTTAGCAGACGGAAGACTCTTGGCAAGGGCAGGGTCTGCCCTGAAAATTCCTTCGGCATCAACATCGTCAGCATCCTTCAAGACGATTTCAGTCATTTGCTCAGCGCGCAGGTAAAGTCGGGGAGAGAAGTTCATTGTCTTGCCGCGCTGAAGACTGAAGCTTCTCGTAAGTATTTTATAGGAAATGTGCCTGAACACAATAACGACTCGCTTATCACCGATCACCTTCAATTCATAGCGTCCGTCAGAATCTGTGACCGTGCCCCGGTCATTGACCGTAACAGAGACATTCTCAATGGGCTGATTGATGCTGTCGGTGACTCTTCCTCTGATAATCGATTCCTGAGCTGACAGTCCCTGGATAATCAGATAAAGAACAAAAAAGGGGAGGAGTTTTGCCTTCAAAGATTTCTGAGCGTTAGTTTTTCTTGTTGAATTTAGTTTCAAACGTGGTTTTGTTGTTCACATTGTCCACAACCACAACTTTCAGGTGGTGTTCTGTACTCGTGAGCTCCCGGTCACTAAAATCATAGGTGAGAGTTCCATTTTTTGGATTGAAAGCCATTCTGATCCAGGAACCGTCCAATTCTCCCCTGAAGGATTTTATTCCCGACCCTTTGTCGTAGATCTTTACCCTCAATTGGTTGTATTTTGTGAGCCACTGCCCCTCCTTAAATCCAACTGGACTTATTTTGGGAGCTTCATTATCAGTTTTTAAAGTAAATTCTCCTAAACTTTTACTAGAAGTGTACAATGTATTCTCCTTTTTCTTTGTGCTGACATAATTCCACTTGCCATGTCGATTCTTCTTGGCTATATAGGTCTGTTTCAATTCTTCTTTGGGAACCTTGGTAACGTCAAAGGTCAATTTGAAATAATTGTGGACGGGAACACTTGAGTTATGCAGCTTGGCGACCCCGTTGTCATAGCGATAATCAAAATAGAAATCCTCGTAAAAAATATTTTTAGGAAAGTATGCGGTGATCAACGAGTCTTTGATCTGGTTGATCTCACCAGATTTGAAGTAATAGGGTGTTCTCTCAATGGCGGCACGTGCAATGATCGTATCCTTTTTTCCAACTACGGGAATAATGAGACGGGTGAAATTCCCTTCATAATCTCGGGCTGTCACGACCACCTCGTACTCTGTGCTGTCTTTGACATTGATCACGCCTTGATCCTTGATTTCCTTATATAGGCTCAGCTTGTTTTGCTCATGGTCCAGGAAACATTTTTGCACACGTTGCCTGAGACGTGCAAGTCGCTCATAATCTATATAGGAATTTATCCATCGAGACTCACTGAAGGCAAATTTATCCGCTTTGAACTGGAATACTTCCTTTCCATTCACACTCATATCCAGCTGGTAGAGTCCGTTTCGATTCAAGGCTCCGTCCAGTCGGTCATAGGCATTGATTCCGAAACCGATTTCCCCATGGGCATAAATCGTGTTGGCCTGCAGATCTCCATCCAGTTTTCTGTTGATGACCAATTGCACTACTTTGTTCGACTGGTTCACTTGTGAACTGTCATTCCTGGTGTAGGCGAAAGCAGCTTGTATCGAAGGATTTTTGTGATCTGGTATTTCAAGCCCGAAATCAAAAGGGTTCAGTATGTCCTGTTTGACGTCTCTGATCTCATAGTGCAAATGAGGCCCTCCGGAGCTTCCGGAATTCCCGCTCAGGGCAATGGTCTGTCCCTGGGAGACCGGCAGCTCGTCTGGTTTTGGGTAGAGTCGGATCGTATAACTCTCTTTTTCGTATTGTTTTTTTCTCACATAAGCTTCAATCTCCGGGGAGAACTCCTTCAAATGCGCATAAACAGTGGTATATCCGTTTGGATGCGTTATATACAAAGCATTGCCATAGCCCCAAAGGGAAACGTTGATTCGGGAGATGTACCCGTTAGCCGTCGCCTTGACAGAAATGCCTTCTCTCTGTTGGGTCTTGATGTCCAGGCCGGCGTGAAAATGATTCGTTCTCAATTCACCAAATGTACCTGAAAGGACGAGGGGAATCTCCATTGGATTGATGAAATAATCCTTGGGATGATCCGATTGAGCCAGGACATCGCTCAGAAAAAACAGACAACAAAAAGACAGGAGGATTTCGCGCATAATTGCGCTAAAATAGGAATTCAAAGTGATAGAAAAAAATAGTGAATTATGCCAAAATAGTTGTTTTATAGGATCAGGTATACTAAATTTGTTCGAACAGTTTGATTCTTTGAGTTGATGCACGATTTGTTTGAAATAGTCAATGGCCTGGAAGCGAAAATATCTAAATTGATTGAGCGCCAGACAGTACTGCAGGAGAAATACGAAAAACTTTTGCAAGAGAACAAAGGGCTTCAACAGGAAGTGGAGAGCAGACAGGGGAAGATCGAGAATCTGGAAAACCAGTACGAATCCCTTAGAGTAGCTCGAACCATGGTAGGCAGCAAAGAAGACAAACATATGACCAAGCTTAAGATCAACGCACTGATTCGAGAGATTGATAAATGTATCGTAGAATTAAGCGATTAACAGAATTATGACAAATAGTCTTAGAATTAAAGTTACCATAGGCGACAGAGTCTATCCGTTAACCATAAGAGACGAAAGTGAAGAAGAGGGAATCAGGGCGGCTGTCAAGAAAATCAATGATCTGGTCAAGAAGTTTGAAAATAATTATGAAGTGAGAGACAAGCAGGATGTGCTGGCCATGTGTGCCTTGCAATTCGCGTCGCAACAAGAAGTGAAGTCGGTACAGGAGAATGTCGTATCAGAACAGGTGGAAAATAAATTAAGAGAATTGAGCAGCATGCTCGATTCACACCTGAAATAAGTTCTTTAAAAGAAAACAATTACTGCCTACATTAGTTATTTGTTTAATAAACTCAACACTATCAATTTAAAAAGGATGAGTTTTTTTAGTGAAAGCGTGCCTATTTAAGCGATTTATCGCGATAGAATTGGATACTTGACCTTTAAGTTAGTCCTAAACTTGTTAACAGGAGTTTACAAAACCGTAACCGATGTAGGCTTTTTTTATATATAAAAGTCATGATGGCAACAACGATAACAATAGCGATCGTAGCCCTGGTTCTGGGTTATTTCATCGCCAAAGTCCTTGAAAAGAAAAAGGCTTCCTCGACCCTGAAAAACGTCAAGGAACAGGCAGCGACCATACTGAAAGAGGCGAAGATAGAGGCAGAGGGGATCAAGAAAGACAAAATTCTTCAGGCTAAGGAAAAATTCATAGAGCTCAAGTCAGAGCATGAAAAAGTCATTCTTTCGAGAGACAAGAAGATAGGAGAAGCGGAAAAGCGAATCCGTGACAAGGAATCCCGAGTCTCTCAGGAGCTGGACAAAGGAAAGAAATTGAACAAGAACCTGGAGGAGAAAAACAAACAGTTGAATTACCGGTTAGAGCAGATAGAGAAGAAGAATGCCGAAATTGAAAAGCTTCACAAAAGGCAGGTTGAACAGTTGGAAACCCTTACAGGACTCTCCGCCGAGGAGGCTAAGAAAGAGCTGGTAGAATCCCTTAAGGAAGAAGCCAAGACAGACGCCATGAGTTTTATCCAGAGCACCCTGGAGGAAGCGAAATTGGGAGCTCAGCAGGAAGCGAAGAAAATAGTGCTCAATACCATACAGAGAATAGGAGTGGAGCAGACGATCGACAATTGCGTTTCGGTTTTCAACCTGGAGAACGATGACGTAAAGGGTCGTATCATCGGACGCGAGGGGAGAAATATTCGCGCACTTGAGTCGACCACAGGGGTTGAGATCATTGTGGATGACACGCCTGAGGCTATCATTTTGTCATGTTTTGATCCGGTTCGGAGGGAGATTGCTCGCTTGTCATTGCACAAGCTGGTTACAGACGGCAGGATTCACCCAGCGAGGATTGAAGAGATTGTAGCAAAAACTACAAAAGAAATCAACGAGGAAATTGCCGAAGTCGGTAAGAGAGCGGTCATAGATCTGGGTATCCACGGGTTGCACCCGGAATTGATTAAAACGGTTGGGCGCATGAAATACAGGTCGTCCTACGGTCAGAACCTCTTGCAACATTCACGTGAAGTAGCGAATCTTTGTGCCGTCATGGCGGCAGAGCTGGGTCTTAATGCCAAAGTGGCCAAACGGGCAGGCTTGCTGCATGACATAGGTAAAGTACCGGACACCGACTCCGAGCTTCCACACGCGATTATGGGAATGCAATGGGCAGAAAAATACGGTGAAAAACCGGATGTTTGCAATGCCATCGGAGCTCACCATGACGAGATTGAGATGAAATCGCTATACGCGCCGATTGTTCAGGTTTGCGACGCCATATCTGGAGCGAGGCCCGGAGCAAGAAGACAAGTTGTGGATTCTTACATCCAGCGCTTGAAAGAGCTCGAGGATGTCGCCTTTTCATTTAATGGAGTTCAGAAGGCTTATGCTATCCAGGCAGGACGAGAACTGAGGGTCATCGTAGAGAGTGAAAAGGTAGATGACACCAAAGCTGCTGAATTAGGCTTCAATATCACACAGAAGATACAAAATGACATGACCTATCCGGGGCAGGTCAGAGTCACGGTAATTCGCGAAACCCGGGTCGTCAATGTAGCGAAATAACGATTAGCAGGAAAACGGGGTTTAGTTTCTAGTTATTGTTATCCTTCAGGATCGGTACTTTTTCCTCTATGAGATCAACGGGTTTGCTGACAGTTTCCGGAGCCCTGAATCGATAACCGAAATAGATATTGAACGTGTTTTTTTGAGGTTGTATATTGATGTCATCTTCATTGAACTTCTCATTGGCCCATCGGTTTTTGATTTTACCACCAAAAAAGAATTTTTTCCCATTGAATCCAACCCCAAAACCGTAGTCCAGTGTGGTGAAAAAATCCTGACCATGCTTTGTAGACTGTTGGTCGCCTAACGTTGTTTTTACCTGATGCATGTCAATACCGACACTGGGCACAGCGAAACCATTAAGAAACCAGCTTTTGTTTATTACATAAGTGTAATAATACCCTCCCGTAGCCGCAATACTAACGCCGTAATACTCATTGTATGGATCTCGAGTTTCAATCTCCTGCATTGGGAAGAGGATTCGATCCAACCCAACTAACTTGTAGAAATTGTACGTGGCTCCCAATACGAAGGAGCCGACACTTTTAGTTTGTATTTCAGTCTGTGATTCGATGGCCCTTATGGAATAGTTTTCGTTCCATTTATACAACGAAGTGCCGAAGATTACATTGGTGGTCATATAGGGCAGTTGGATTCTCACAGGTTCTGCCCCCGACAATATGGCATTTGTGTTGTCCAAATAATATCCGCGATCATAGTCATTGTAATATCTGCCATTGCTAGAATAACCCCGCGATGGGCCAGACATGGCGCTAAAGAAAAACATGGGGATGAGCGCCACTAAGATAAAGATAATAATATAGGCAATTCTGGGCATTAGTCAGCTCCTGGCAAAATGGTCAGTTCGTAGGGTTCGATGTATTCTCCGGCACTGACCTCAATGTCGTTGCCCCAGCGCTCTACGCCCAGGGTATATTC
>JAUIKV010000311.1 GCA_030430615.1 Bacteroidia bacterium | reverse complement strand
CATATAGGCATCCTTGAAGCCCTTGTTCAAAATGTAATTCTCAGTTTTTCCTTTTACCCGTGCCCACCTTGAGCTCCCTTTTTCGGAGCTGTCGGTACCAATGCCGGAGACATAGTTGAAAACCATATCCGGATTGTTCTCAAACATCAAATCCGCCAACTTTTTCGTCAGCGTAAAGGTTATATGCTCGTAGTTTGCTTCGCTCATTCCAAGTGCGGATACTCCCATACAGTGAAAACAGGCGTCACATCGATCAAGTCGGTCACGAATACTTTCGATCTCTGAGAAGTCCTGCAGCAGTATTTCCCGAATTTTCGGGTGTTCAATGCCCACAGGGCTGCGGTTTACAAGCAGGATCTTCTCAATCTTGTCACTTTCCATGCATTCCAAGAGAACGGATTTGCCCACCATTCCCGTCGAACCCGTTATTAGCACATTTTTCATTTTCGGCATGATTTTATCCTTGAATCAAAGAAGAGCGCGACCTACTTATCCATGCTCTTGTAGTATTTCTGCAGAGTGTAAAAGGCTTTTTTACGGTTGCCCTGTTCAGAGATCAGCCCTTTTCTGTTGAAATCCTTTTGTATTTTTTTCAGGTGTCTTCTGGGGGATCTGAAATCCATCAGTATCCAGGGTGAAGTTCCTGCCAGGAATTCGATCTTTTTCAACATTTCAATGTTGTACTTATAAACAGCTTCCTGGTATTCTTCGGTCCAGCGCTCATTTGGATTCCCGTGATGCCCTTGTAACGCTCCGCCCCCGAACTCACTCATGATCATGGGCTTGTCAAACGTATTTTTCCAGTTTACATCCGAACATTTTTCCGGCTCCTGGTAATACCAACCGCAGTAGTTGTTGATCCCGATCACGTCAACTACCTCTCCCATCGGCTCATCGATGACTCTCTCTCCGAAGCTGCCCGAATGCGTGTCCAGCGCAGCGGTCAGCAATCGACTGTCATCCAGAGAACGGGCTTTCTTTGCCAGTCGCCCGAGAAAGCTGTTGCGGGCATCGCTGAGAGGGGTCTCGTTTGCGATCGACCAGAGCACTATCCCTGCCCTGTTCTTGTCTCGCTGAATCATGGCCGTAAGCTGTTTTTCAGCATTTTGATATGTTTCCTGGTTCTCGTAAAGTATCGTCCAGTACACGGGAATTTCAGACCAAACCATGAGCCCCAGTTTCTCCGCTTCCCGCACCATGGCTTCGCTGTGAGGGTAATGTGCCAGCCTGACGAAATTGCAACCGAGATCTTTGGCCCAATTGAGCAGAATCCTGCACTGCTCAGCAGAGGTTACCCGCCCCGTTTTAAATGGAGCTTCTTCATGTATGCTGATCCCTCTCAGAAAAACGCTCTCGCCATTGAGAAGAATCTCACTGCCCCGGGTTTGAATCGTACGAAATCCAATTTGATCTTTGATTTTTTCATCAGAGGTGGTTAAGTTCACCTCGTATAATTTTGGATTTGATGGCTCCCAGAATTCAGGCTTTGCGGCAAACCTGAATTGAGCCCTTCCCTCCTGGTCAGTCACCATTTGCTCATTCTTGCTGAGCTCAGGAATGGAGATTGTGACCTTTTGACCAGATTGCTTCGAAGATAAAGCCACCCATCCTTCTATATGCTTCATATCCGACGATAGTCGCACAAAATAGTCCTCGATATGGGAGTTCGGAACATTAACCAGGCGAACCGAGCGGGTGATGCCGCCGTAGTTCCACCAGTCAGTATTTACCGTAGGGACGGCTTCTCTTTTTCGTTTGTTGTCAACCTTGACAACAAGAAAATTGTCTTTCTCCCGGAGAAGATCTGTGA
>JAUIKV010000079.1 GCA_030430615.1 Bacteroidia bacterium | reverse complement strand
ACTCCCAAGGATTCAACAGCGTCTTTTTAGGGGTCTTGTCAGGCAGGTCGGTCCGCCCCCTCCTGGTATGCTGATATTCTCCCCGGTATACACGTGAACCTCGCATCCGGCATCGATCATTCTCTGTTGGGTAATCGGATTGCCCGATACCATCAAACAAACCCGAGGAGCTACTGCAAGAACATTGCAGCCCATGGAATCAAACTCTTGTTCCGGCACCTCAACAAGCTCATACCCCCTGGATATCAAATCTTCACGAAAAGCAATGGGCATCAGAGGCGAATACACAACCGCCAGATCCTTGTCAACAGGGCTCAAGATCGACATCAGGTGGAAGACATCGCCTTTTCCCCTGTAATGCGGCAAATCCGCAACAACCACTTCTATGCCCCTTTCTTCTAGCATGGCCTTGAGCTGTTCTATCCCTTCGGTGTTTGTCCGGTAGGTCCTCCCTACGGCAAGGGTGCTTTCATCCAGCCAGGCGACGTCCCCTCCCTCCAAGGTTCCTGGAGATTCAATCCGACCCAAAATTGGAATCCCGAGCTCTTCGTAATAATCAGCCTGGGCTTTAGGCTCATGCATTCTGCCCTCCTTTCCCATGCGACATATGATCATTCCAAAATCTGTTGCTATGGAGGCATCCCTGCAATAAATTGAATCCATGGTCACCTCTTCGGCGGCAGGAAATGCCAGGACTTCAGGCACACGGGATTTCAACCACGACTGAAACCTTTGAAACTCTTCCTTGGAAGCCTCGAAACTGGGAGGGTTGAGATAATTGAGATTCTTCCATTGTTCATCCACAAGCGTCTGAGACCTAAAAGCATCCGTTGCTTCTTTTATCAGCACCGAATCCAGTTTCATATACTCGGAGTGATGGGTGACTTTCATCGATCTTTCTTTTGATTGTACTTCATCAATATGTAAAATGGAATTCCGGCCAGCAAAAGCAGAAATCCGTAAAAAACAGTGTCATTGCCAGACCCGTAAATGGTCCAGAGGGAATAGGAAAAACCCAGGGCAGCCAGAACCAGGTTCCTGATCAGCTTGGGTGCTCCGATTCGCCGCTCAATGATCACCAGGGCATAAGAAGCCGAAGTGAACAAATAAGGAACGAGCGCCGTAAGGGTCGAGAGAAGTATCATAAACTTAAACTGGCTTACCAGGCTCTCCGAAAAATTCATGAGCATCACTGCGCTGGTCAACAGACTTCCAATCACGATGCCCAGAGCAGGAGTTTGATTGCTGTTCTCTTTTTTGAACACCCTTGGAAACAGCCGGTCACGAGCCGCAGCCATCGGGATCTGACCCGAAATCAATATCCAGCCGTTGAGAGCTCCAAGCGCTGCGATGGCAGCTCCAGCCGCTACGATGTAACCCGAATACTGCCCTCCAATGAGGTGTGAAGCCTCCGCAAAAGGAGCTGGTGAGTTTTTTAAGGATTCCACCGGAATCAATCCGAACAATATTACAGTTGCTGAAATATAGATCAACGTGGTAATCAGGGTGCCCAGCATAGTCGCCCTGGGGACCGTCTTCTCCGGATTCTTGATATTCTCAGCCGGAATTGTCGCACATTCCACCCCCAGAAAAGCGTAAAGCGTCAGGGTTGCCACCACAGCGACCGTCTTCAGATCACTCTCTCCCGTCAGGTTGAATTTCGGGAAGTTGGAGGAATCAAAATAAAAAAGTCCGAGGATGATAAAACCCAGTAGCGGAAGTATCTTAAACAAGGTCGTTATGACCTGTATGCGACCCGAAGTTTTGATTCCCTTCGAGTTCATCCAGGTAAGGAACCAGATCAGTCCGAGACCAGTCAGCACCGCATAAACAGCATTCGTTTCCAAAACCGGGATAAAGAAGCTCAGCGCACTGACCACGCCTATGGCTATGGCGGCGTTGCCCACCCAAATGGAAATCCAGTATCCCCAAGCCATGAGAAAAGCTATGAAATCACCGAAACCCTCTTTTGTGTAGATATAAGGGCCCCCGCTTTTTTGAACAATTATCTTGCTGAAATTGCCGAAGATCTTAGCGAGCACCAGGGATCCGAGCGCGGTGAGCACCCAGGCCAGAATACTTATGCTTCCGTAACCTGCAAGGGTAGCCGGAAGAACATAGATTGCCGCGCCTATCATGTTTCCGACAACAAGGGATGTGGCCGTGATCAATCCTACTTGCTGTTTACTGGACTTCATGGAAATTGGGTTTGGTCATGCAGAAAATTCATACATTTAATCACAATTATACGACAAATAAATAAGGATGTCTTATGGGTGAAAAATTTCATGTCGAATCGGATATTCGCAAAGCAGAAACTCTTCCCGCCTCTTTTTACAGGGATTCGGAAGTGTTTGAAGGGATAAGGGAAAACATATTTCTCAGGACCTGGCAATTCATAGGTGACGAGAACCTCGTGAAATTGCCCGGGTCAGTCTACCCTTTTGTCCTGTTGGACAATTTTCTGACCGAACCCATGGTACTGACCAGTGACAAAGACGGTGAGCTGCACTGTCTCAGCAACGTTTGTACTCACAGGGCGAATCTTGTAAGCCTGGGGGCGGGTAAAGCCAAGAAGCTGACCTGCATGTACCACGGACGCAGGTTTGGGCTTGACGGCAAATTCGAGCACATGCCTGAATTCGCAGAAGCGGAAGAATTTCCCCGCGCGTGTGAGGACCTTTATGCCTTCCCACTGAGAAAATGGGGTCCCTGGCTTTTCGCAGGATTGAATCCGGCCTTTGACTTTCAGGAAGTACTCGACATCATGAACGAGCGAGTCGGGTTTCTCCCGCTCGAGCAGTTCGCCTTCGACGAATCCCTTTCCAAGGACTATCTCGTTCACGCCCACTGGGCTCTTTACTGTGACAACTACCTCGAGGGTTTTCACGTTCCGTTTGTGCACGAGGGACTCAACAAAGTCTTGGATTACGGCAGTTACACAACAGAAATTTACGAGCATTGCAACCTCCAGATCGGTTATGCCGATGAGGGAACAGAGACCTTTGATCTGCCATCCGGACACATTGACGAAGGTAAAAGTGTCGCCGCCTATTACTATTGGGTATTTCCAAACATGATGTTCAATTTTTACCCCTGGGGTTTGTCCGTAAACATCGTTCGCCCTTTGGATCTCAATCGAACCAAGGTTTCCTTCCTGAGCTATGTCTTTGATCCGAGCAAACTGGGCAAAGGCGCGGGAACCGATTTGGAAAAAGTCGAAAGGGAAGATGAATTCGTCGTTGAAAATGTCCAGAGAGGAATCCGATCTTCCTTTTATCGAGGAGGTCGATTTTCACCCAAACGGGAAAAAGGCGTTCATCATTTTCACAGGCTGCTTTCCACCTATCTGAAATAGTCTCGATTCAGCAATTGTCTAGGTTATGTAAATGCCTCGGTTCGACAATTGTCTCCGTTCGGCGATATTCTCAATTCAGCTTGAAGCTGCATTCATTCTCGTAGAGTTCGTCCAGCAGCTCCTTGGATATGTTGATCTTTGAAGTTCTGCTCGGCATGGTCAGTTTCAGGTTCTCACTCTTGTCAAAAACCGTGAAATTGAGGTGCTGGTTCCCTTTGTGTTTCTTAAACATGTTCTGGATGCGCTCCACCCTTTCCCTGTTGATCTGCTCGATGGGCATCTGAATTGTGATCTTCTTGGCCATTTTTCCCAGAACGTCCTGCAGCTGCTGCATGGTCGTGATCTGAACCCTTACGTCTCCGTTCTGCCAGGCCCTTCTGCACACAGTTTTCAGGTAGAGAAAAGTGCTTGGGATCAGGAAATGCCTGAACTTCAAATAGTCTTCGTTAAAAAGCCTGAACTCATAAGCCTCGCTGTAATCCTCGAAAGTGAAAAGGCCCCAGGGCTTACCATTCTTGCTGATGCGATGTTGCACGTCGGTAATGATTCCCGCAAAAGACAGCTCCTTTCCTTCCAGGGCATCCAAGTTTTTCAATATCTCCACCTGGGCATTGCAAAAGTATTTGATCTCGGTTTTGTAATCGTCGAGCGGATGCCCGGAAATGTAGATTCCGATCATCTCTTTCTCCTTAGACAGTTCCTCCATGACGTTCCAGGGCTCGCATTGGGGAATCACGGGCTCATCCAACTGAACCTCCGACATCTCTCCAAAGAGTGAAACCTGTGCTGAATTCTTACTCTCCTGGAACTTGTTCCCGTAGCGAATCGCTTTCTCAATGAAGCTGACTCCTTTTTCGTCCAACTCGAAGTACTGGGCCCTGCACGTGTCCGAAAAGGAATCGAATGCACCTGCCAGGACCAACCCGTCAAAAGCTTTTTTATTGGCTGCCCGAAGATCAACTCGCTTGGTGACATCAAAGATCGATCGGAAGTGACCATTTTCCTTTCTCTCGTCAACGATGGCTTTGACTGCCCCTGCGCCAACTCCTCGAATGGCACCCATTCCAAAGCGGATCGCTCCCTCCTTGTTCACGGAGAATTTATAGTAGGATTCGTTGATGTCGGGTCCGAGCACAGGTATGCCGGATCGTTTGCATTCCTCCATGAAGAAAGACACCTGTTTGATGTCATTCATGTTGTTGCTCAACACAGAAGCCATGTATTCAGCAGGGTAATGAGCCTTGAGATAGGCTGTCTGATATGCGATAAAGGCATAGCAGGTCGAATGGGATTTATTGAACGCATACGCCGCAAATGCCTCCCAGTCTTTCCAAATCTTTTCGAGAACCTCCTCGGGATGACCGTTTTTCTTGCCTCCGTCAATGAACAGTGGCTTGAGTTTTTCCAATAGGGCGAAGATCTTTTTCCCCATCGCCTTTCTCAACATGTCCGCCTGGCCTTTGGTGAAATTCGCCAGCTTTTGAGACAAGAGCATCACCTGCTCCTGGTACACGGTTATCCCGTAGGTCTCTTTAAGATACTCTTCCATTTCCGGCAGATCGTAGCTGATCTCTTCTCTTCCATGCTTGCGATCGACAAAGGAAGGAATGTATTCCATCGGACCCGGACGATACAAGGCGTTCATGGCGATTAGATCTGCAAATTCCGTCGGTTTTAAGGCTTTGAGATGTTTCTGCATTCCGGGGGATTCATACTGGAATATACCAATGGTCTCACCCCTTTGAAACAGTGCATAGGTCTTTTCGTCATCCAGCGGGAACTCATCCGGAACGAGCTCCTTGCCGTGAAGCGCTTTTACGATCTTAACCGTATCCTTGATCAGGGTAAGGGTCTTCAGTCCCAGGAAATCCATCTTGAGCAAACCGGCATTTTCGACCACCCCATTGTCAAACTGGGTGACATACATGTCTGTTCCCTTAGCCGTGGCGACAGGGATCAGGTTCGTGATGTCCTCAGGAGTGATGATCACCCCACAGGCATGCGTTCCGGTATTTCGCACAGAACCCTCCAGAAGGCGGGCCTGGTTGATTGTTTCTGCTTCCGGACCCTCACCTTCAGAGATCGACCTCAGAACCTCCACATTTTCAAGCTCCTCGCTTCTCAGGGCCTTGACCTTTGAAATGCTCTTTTCATCCTTGCCAAAGATATGGCCCAGTTTCAGTCCGGGAATGAGCTTGGCGATCCGATCGGCCTCTGACAGGGGCAGGTCGAGCACCCTGGCCGTATCCCGAATCGAAGATTTGGCCGCCATGGTGCCATAGGTGATGATCTGAGCAACCTGGCTCGAACCGTACTTGTCTATCACATAATCTATGACCCTTTGCCTGCCTTCGTCGTCAAAATCGATGTCTATATCGGGCAGAGAAACCCGATCCGGGTTCAGGAAACGCTCAAAAAGCAGATCGTACTTAATGGGGTCTATATTTGTAATGCCCAGGCAATAGGCAACCGCTGAACCCGCTGCCGAACCCCGGCCCGGCCCTACCGACACCCCCATGCGCCTGGCCTCCTTGATGAAGTCTTCCACGATAAGGAAATATCCCGGATAACCCGTGTTTTCAATAATTGACAATTCGAAGTCCAGTCTTTCCCTTATGTCATCAGTCAGATCCGGGTAACGCGTTTTCGCTCCTTCATAGGTTAGATGACGCAGGTATTTGTTCTCACCTCTTTTCCCGCCATCCTCCTCATCCTTCGGATCATAAAAGCTCTCAGGCATGTCAAATTTGGGAAGCAGAACCTCCCTGGCCAGGTCATAGACCTCCACTTTATCGACAATTTCCTGGATGTTTAGAATGGCTTCGGGCGTCCTGCTGAACAAGGCCTTCATTTCATCCTGACCCTTGAAATAGTATTCTTCGTTCGGAAGGCCGTAGCGGAATCCGCGGCCCCTTCCCTTGGGGGTTGCAAGTTTTTCCCCGTCCTTCACGCATAGCAGGATATCGTGTGCCAGAGAGTCTTCTTTTTTCAGGTAGAAGCTGTTGTTCGTCGCCACGAGCTTAACGCCATGCTTCTTTGATAACCGAATCAGCACCTCGTTGACGTGCGCCTCATTTTCTTGTTCGTGATCATTGAGCTCGAGGTAGAAGTCAGACCCAAACTCCTCTTTCCACCAAAGCAACGCCTCTTCTGCCTGACGCTCCCCCACATTGAGGATCAGGTGTGCTATCTCTCCATAGATGCCTCCGCTTAGCACGATAACATCCTCCTTGTATTGCCTGATTAGGTTCTTGTCAATTCTCGGCACGTAGTAGAACCCTTCAATATAGGCCAGTGATGCCATTTTAGCCAGGTTGTGATATCCCTTTTTGTTCTTGGCCAACAATACAACCTGTCGACCGTTGTCCTTGACAGAGCGATCCTTCATGTTCTCGCACACGTAGAATTCACATCCCAAAATGGGTTTGACTTGATGATCGCTGTTTTTGTTGTGTGCCAGGGCTTCACTGACGAAAACAAAGGCTCCCATCATATTGCCCGTATCGGTAAGTGCGACGGCCGGCATCTTTTGTTCGGCCGCAGCCTTCACCAGATCTGAGGCATTGGTCGTAGACTGTAATATGGAATACTGACTGTGGTTGTGCAAATGTGAAAACGAGGCATTGTCAAGGTCAGCCGTTTTATGAACTTCTTCTACGAAATCTGCAGCGCCCTCTTTCTTTTGCTTTTTCTTCAGCTTCTTGCTCTCCGCCTTGAGATTCTTGTGCTCAAGCCCCACCAGGCGAACCGGTTCTGTGTTTCTTCGTTTGAACTCTTCTATATATCCGGGTTCCGCCAGAAGCTCCTCCGCAGAATAGTTCCCTAGTCGGATCAACTCCAAAAAGCATCGGGTGGTCGCCTCGACGTCTGCTGTAGCATTATGCGCTTCCTCAAAGGCCTCCCCAAAAAGCTCCTGGTGCAGTTCCGTAAGTGTAGGGAGCTTGAACTTGCCGTATCTTCCTCCTGGAATCTGACACAACTCCGCGGTCTTTTCCGTACATGTGTCCAGAACCGGCTTAGTGTCCAAAGTTGTTTCCGTGCCGGCCCGATAGAACTCGCAACCCATGATATTGAGATCAAATCCCAGATTTTGGCCCACCAGATGCGTTGCTTTTGACAACGCCTCATTGAATCTTTCCAGAACGATCTCGAGTTCCACCCCCTGCTGAAGCGCCAGGTCGGTCGAAATCCCATGGACCTGCTCAGCGTCATAAGGAATGTTGAATCCGTCAGGACGAATCAGGTACTCCTGATGCTCTATAAGCTCACCCATGTTGTCGTGCAACTGCCAGGCAATCTGAACACAGCGGGGCCAATTGTCAGTATCGGTAACCGGAGCGTTCCAATTCTTGGGCAATCCCGTAGTTTCAGTGTCGAAGATCAAATACATGAGGTCCTTTTTTCGGAAAGAATAATGAAGGATAAAAATAGAGATTTCATTGAATCGCCCCATTCATTCGGGCCAGTTTTTATCAACAACCATTTTGCTCGCGATCTTTATCTCATAATTAAAAAAATATGATTACTTTTGCGGCCTACTTCGAGAAAGTAGATTATTATTAATAACCTAGGTCGAGTACCTTAAAAATTAAACAGATGCCAGTAAAAATCAGATTGCAAAGACATGGTAAAAAAGGCAAGCCGTTCTATTGGGTGGTAGCCGCAGACTCAAGATCAAAAAGGGATGGAAGGTCTCTGGAGAAATTGGGAACGTACAATCCGAACGTCAACCCGGCGAGTATTGACCTCGATGTTGACGCAGCCGTAAAGTGGTTGCAAAATGGAGCCCAGCCGACCGACACGGCCCGAGCCATCCTTTCATACAAAGGAGCCATGCTAAAGAACCATCTCCTTGGAGGTGTCAAAAAAGGCGCCCTGACTGAAGAGCAGGCCGAAGCCAAGTTCCAGGCCTGGTTGGATGAGAAAAATTCGAAAATCGAAGCTAAGGCCAATTCTGTAGCCAAGGCGAAAGAGGACGAAATCGCCAAGCAGCTTGAAGCTGAGAAAGAGATCAACGAGAAGCGCCAGGCTGCTGCTGAAGAAGCAGAGAATGAGGCGATTCGAGCAGAAGCTGATGCCAAAGCGGCTGTGGAGGCTGAAGCGAAAGCTGAAGAAGCTGTAGAAGATGATACTCCTCAGACGATTGATGAAGCGGCTGAAGAAGCCAAGGAAGAGGAAAAATAATTCATGCTAATTTCAAGCATTGTAAAGAACCTGATATGAAGATATCAGGTTTTTTCATTTTATATTTGAAGTTTTAGCCGCCTCTCAGGGCATCAGAAACATAGCCATGAAAAAATCTGACTGTTTTTATCTCGGCAGGGTAACCAAGAAATACAGCTTCAAGGGTGAGGTAATCATCAAGCTCGACACGGATGAGCCCGAGATCTACCAAAACCTCAATGCGGTCTTTATAGACCTGGGCAAGGATCTGCTGCCGTTTTTCATCGAAAAGATCTCCTTCCAGAGAGGCAGTGAGCTGCGGGTTCGTTTTGAAGACGTGAATACAGAGCAGGATGCGGATGCTATTTTGAAAAAGGAGGTTTATTTACCGCTGGATCTGCTTCCTAAATTGAGTGGGGACAAATTCTATTTCCATGAAATCATCGGTTTTTCACTTTTAGATGTGAACTACGGCGCTATCGGAACGATCGAGTCTATCAACGACAGCACAGCCCAGGCCCTGTTCATAGTTTCCGATGGGGAAGGTGAAATCCTGGTTCCCATGGTCAAGGATTTCGTCAAAAAAATCGACAGAAAGAAACGAGAGGTTCTTGTGGAAACCCCGGAAGGCCTAATCGAAATGAACAAATAGGAAGAATTATTTCGGATGTCTGAATCCATTTTTCGCTTTAAAGAATTCACTGTCGCACAAGGCAAATGCGCCATGAAAGTTGGAACTGATGGAGTGCTGCTTGGCGCCTGGACACATATCCCCGACAAAGTGGATTCCATACTCGACATCGGAACTGGCACCGGCCTGATTGCCCTGCAGCTCGCTCAAAGATGTGACAGTGACACTATCGATGCTCTTGAAGTAGAGCCGGGTGCTTTTGAGCAGGCCGTTGAAAATTTCGAGAACAGCCCATGGCCTGATCGTTTGTTCTGCTACCATGCCTCGCTGGAGGAATTTCAAGCAGAAATGGACCAACGTTACGATTTGATTGTTTGCAATCCCCCCTTTTACAATAACAGTTATCCGGCGGATGTTAAGGAGCGCAACCTCGCCAGACAAGAGGAGCATCTCGACTTTGAATCATTGCTTAAATGCACATCACATCTATTGAGCTCTGTTGGGACCTGCGCTTTTATAGTTCCGTTTGAAAGAGAGGGCGAATT
>JAUIKV010000310.1 GCA_030430615.1 Bacteroidia bacterium | reverse complement strand
AAGGAGCTTCAAACAGATCGATTTCGAATTCAATACCCTTAATGACAAACCCATCTATGTCGACCTGAATCCGCAGCTCTACAGCTGGGTGATCGAAAACCTTGTCAAGAACGCAATTGATGCGATGAGCGGCAAAGGTAGCCTTGAGATCAGTGTTTTCCAGGAAAATAACACGGCTGTCATCACGGTTACGGATAGCGGAAAAGGCATACCCAAGCGACTGCAGAAAAAGATCTTTGAGCCGGGCTATACGACCAAACAAAGGGGCTGGGGTCTCGGCCTTTCGCTAACCAAACGCATTATCGAAGACTACAACAAGGGTAAGATCTTTGTCAAGCGATCCGAGATCGGTGGCGGCACGACCTTTATGATACAAATGAAGGTTTCGGAAAAGGGCGAATGAAATGAGCCCGCATATCAATCGATGCTTCTGGAATCAATCGATAGTTTCACAATCAATCGGTACTTCTACAACTGGAAATTACGTGAAATCTCGTTCGCGATTTCTTCGAACTGGTTCTTGGTGAGCTCCTCCTTCTTGCTGAAATTGGCATCCGCCATCGTGTGCAAAGGAATCAGGTGCACATGAACGTGCGGCACTTCCAGACCGATCACCGACATGCCCACTCGCTCGCAGGGAACAGCCCTCTTGATGGCCTTGGCCACCTTGTAGGAGAATTTCATCAGCTTTAGATACGAATCCTCATCAAGGTCGAAAAGCTTGTCATCCTCCCTTTTGGGAACGACTAACGTATGACCTTTGGAGTTCGGGTTGATGTCCAGAAAAGCGAAATAATCGTCATTCTCAGCCACCTTGTAGCAAGGGATCTGGCCCTGGATGATCTTTGTGAAAATGCTGCTCATAGCGAGGGGGATTTAGGTTGGTTGATTCAGTTGATGTTTAATTCACGTCTTTAAAGATACAAATTCTTCCAGCCAGATATCATTGAGAGAAATTGGGTTTTCTTCAAGCCGCCTTATCTCGAAATATCGAGAATCTCAAACTTCATCAAGCCACTCGGTGCCTGAACCTCTGCAATATCGCCCACTTTTTTACCCAATAGTCCCTTCCCGATGGGCGAACTCACTGAGAGTTTGCCTTGCGAAAGATCCGATACGGCATCCGCGACAAGCGTATATTCAAACTCCATCTTGTTGTCAATATTCTTGATCTTCACCTTTGACAGGGCCAAGACCTTGGAAGTATCCAACATGGATTCATCGATCAGGCGGGCTTTGGATAGCGTCGCCTTCATCTGGGCAATTTTATATTCCAGCAACGACTGCTCCTCCTTCGCTGCGTGATATTCTGCATTTTCACTGAGGTCTCCCTTGTCTCGCGCATCGGCAATCTCCTGGGTAACTCTCGGTCTTTCAACGTGCTCCAAATGCTCGAGGTCGTCTCTTAACTTTTTCAACCCTTCCGCCGTATAGTATTCTACATCACTCATGTGTTAACATTTTTCCGTTAAATCCTTCTGATTGTAAAGCTCTTAAATAGAAAAAATCTCAAATCCAGGGCGTTTGGAATGAGATCTATACACAAATGTACCAAATTCATTTTATTTGAGGGTGTTCTTGTTGAATTTTCTCGTCAATAAAGGAGCTGAAGATTGAACTGAAAGTCGACTTTTGAGCGCTTCCAGGCCGCCTCGATTCCATCAAAATATTTGTACCTTGCGCTAAATTTTACGGAGGTGAAGAAGGTCCTTTTTCTTTTTGCGTTTTTGCTCTTGATTTCCTGTTCGGATGATGGAGACGATCGCAACCAATTCTTGCCCAATGTGCCGGTGAATCAGACGATTTTTCTGAACAACCC
>JAUIKV010000078.1 GCA_030430615.1 Bacteroidia bacterium | reverse complement strand
ATGGCGGAGTGCATCAAAACATCACGCATGCGGTGCATCCGGACCCGATCAGCGGAATGCATACATGGCACCAGCGCGTTCGCATAGAAAAGCCCGGGCCTGATGACAAATACGGGGACATCTTCGTCGATACGAATAAATCGCACGAGGTATACAAAGAATGGCTGGCAATGACACGCCCTGCTCCAGGGCCGGACGGACTCAGAAGGCCCCTCTGGTTTAAAAGGGCTTTCAGACCTGACGACTCGACGTACTACATCGAGGATGAAAAATAACAATCGAAAATACCTCTTCTAATTGAAAGAGGTATTTTTGTTAAGAAATAGATCCTGAAGACCTAATGCTCAGACGAAATTTTCCATTTTTAGACTGGTTACCTCTCGCAAAAAAAACCTGGAAGGACGACCTTATTGCCGGTCTGACGGGAACGATCATCGTAATTCCACAGGCCGTTGCCTTCGCCATTATTGCGGGGCTTCCCCCGGTTTACGGTTTTTACACGGCTATGGTAACGCCGATCATTGCCGCCCTTTTTGGATCTTCCTACCACCTGATATCCGGACCCACCACGGCTATATCCATCGTTGTTTTTGCTACTGTCAGCAAATTTGCCGATCCGGCAACAGAACTTGAAAACTACATAGCCCTGACGCTCACCTTAACCTTCATGGCCGGGGTGATCCAACTGGCCATGGGGATGGCCCGCATGGGAAAACTTGTCAATTTCGTCTCCCATTCGGTCGTGATCGGGTTTACAGCAGGAGCGGGGGTTCTGATTGCCTTCAAACAGTTACAGCACGTATTTGGACTTAAAGTGCCACAGGGAAGCTCTTTCTATGATATTGTCAGAACCATAGTGCTTAACATACAGGACACCAACTGGTACGTGTTCGCAGTTGCTGTGGGGACCCTTCTACTGGCCATCCTGATAAAGCGTTTTGCCAAACCGGTTTCTCGTTTTTATATGCTTATCGCCATGGTATTGGGAAGTCTTCTGGCCTATTTCCTGGGAGGAGAATCAGTAGGCATTGAAAATGTAGGTAAAATACCCTCCAGTCTGCCTCCATTCAGGATGCCGTCACTCAGTTTGCCTACTGTTCGGAATCTTAGCTCAGGGGCATTGACGCTGGCTCTGCTCGGTCTCATTGAGGCGGTGGCCATCGCACGATCGATTTCCCTTTCGTCACATCAGCGCATCGATGGCAACCAGGAATTCAAGGGACAGGGGCTTTCAAACGTTATCGCCAGCTTCTTCTCAGCCTATATGGGCTCAGGGTCATTCACGCGCAGTGGGGTCAACTACCAGGCCGGGGCAAAAACTCCGATGTCTGCAATTTACGCTGCGCTATTCCTGGTGATTGTTTTGCTCACGCTTTCCTCTTATGCATCTTATCTGCCCAAACCCGCAATGGGAGGAATCATTCTGTTGGTAGGTTACAATCTCATCGATTTTCATCATATCAAGCAGGTATTCAACAGCAGTGGCAGGGAACTCATAGTTCTCGGGACCACCCTTTTCGGAGCGCTTTTCTTTGAACTTGAAACCGCACTTTTCTCAGGCATCGGTCTCTCTCTTTTCTTCTATCTTGAAAAAACCGCCAAGCCTAACATTGCCATACTCGGAACGACAAAAACGCACCGGTTCATCAACATCATTCGCAATAGCGAGGTGGAGGAATGCCCTCAGCTGAAAATCGTACGAATCGACGGCTCTATTTATTTTGGGGCACTTGAAGTTGTCTCAGACTTCTTTAATTCACTCTATGAAAAAGGGGAGGTCAAAAATGTTCTGATTGTAGCCAAGGGGATCAATTTCATTGACCTTGCCGGGGCGACCTGGCTGGAATACGAGGCGAAACGTTGGAAGGATCGCGGCGGAGGAATCTACTTCAGTGGTCTCAAGATCGTAAGTCAACAAATCCTGAGGAAAGGCGGTTTCCGGGAATCCATCGGAGAAGAGTATTTCTTTGCCGATAAAAGAGATGCGATCAGAACGATTTACGACAACCTCGACAAGGACATCTGCGCCACCTGCAAAGTTCGTATCTTTCACGAATGTTAACGCAGCATGAGTAAAATCAAAGAGAAGATTCCAATATTGCAATGGCTTCCCGGCTATCAGCGATCCTGGTTCAAACACGATCTTTTTGCCGGACTCACCGTGGGGATCATCCTGATCCCGCAGGGAATCGCATATGCCACAATCGCAGGATTGCCTCCCATTTACGGGCTTTATACGGCTCTTATTCCCCAGCTCGTTTACGCGGTGATGGGAACATCCCGCCAACTCTCTGTCGGCCCCGCCGCCATGGACTCTTTGATTGTGGCCTCAGGCGTCGGGGCTTTGGCCACCCTGGGATCTGAGAATTTCATTGCGATCTCGATCCTGCTTGCCTTCCTGGTTGGCTTGTTCCAGTTCTTGTTCGGTCTTTTCCGGCTGGGTTTTCTGGTAAACTTCTTGTCTCGACCAGTCATCAGTGGTTTTACGTCTGGTTCGGCGATTATCATTGGTTTGAATCAAATAGGCAACCTCACAGGCATGGACCTGGAACGCAGCAACCAGGTGCAGATCGTTTTTCAGAATTTGTTTCAAACTGTAAGCGGCGTTCACTGGCCCTCCATGATCCTGGGAATACTGGCCATTGTGTTTCTGTTGTTGATGAAACGTTTTTTCAAAAAAGTTCCGGCCTCCCTGCTTGTTGTGATTTTGGGCATAGCCGTGATGTATTTTCTTGGTCTGAGCGATCGCGGCATTGATATTCTGGGTCCTATACCATCGGGTTTGCCCCCTTTTCAGATTCCAGAATTCACTGAAGAAATGATCCGGGAAGTAGCAGGATTGGCGCTGACTCTTGCACTGATAGGTTTTCTGGAAGCCATCTCTGTTGCAAAATCCATTGAATCCAAACACAACAGCTACCAGGTTCACCCCAATCAGGAATTAATAGCAATCGGACTTGGGAATATGGCTGGATCCTTCTTTCAGTCTTACCCGGCTACCGGAGGGTTTTCCCGAACAGCCGTCAATGATGAATCCGGAGCCAAAACACCAATGTCGTCGGTAGTGGCTGCTTTTGTGATCGCACTGACCCTGCTATTTCTGACACCTTTGTTTTATTATCTCCCCACACCCATCCTCGCAGCGATTATCGTTGTTTCGGCTTACGGGCTTTTGGATTTTTCCATGCCCAAAAACCTGCTGACCTTCAATCGCAGGGACCTGATCATTCTCAACAGCACCCTCTTGTTTACCATTTTTGTAGGGATCAAGGAAGGTATCTTATTTGGAATCGTATTGTCTCTGGCCATGTTGATCTACAAATCAACCAAACCCCATATGGCAGTTTTGGGACAGGTTCCTGGCACGCATTTTTACAGAAACGTCAGGCGATTTCAAAACGTGATCACAGACCCTGAGATTCTCATTGTCAGATTTGATGCCCAGCTTTATTTTGCCAATACGAATTACTTTAAAGACAAACTGAAGCGATTTGTTAGAGAGAAAGGCCCTGAGCTGCGTCTGCTCATCATTGACGGAGAGAGCTTGAATGCCCTGGACAGCAGCGCCATCTACGCGCTAGAGGAGATTCTGGATTTTTTCGGAAACAAGGGGATAGTTATTGCCTTCTCCGGTCTCAAGGGACCCGTTCGAGATGCCCTTGTCAAATCACAGCTCATGAAGAAAATACGCTATGATCGGTGCTTTATGAGCATCCAGGAAGCGGTTGATTCATATCGTAATAACGGACTTGAATCACCCGGAGGGTATTCTTACCAGGAGTACACCAAGCAGGCAAATCGTTAGCGGATGAATCCAATCGGTTTTCTTTGATTCCATTCGAATATTTCGTATCTTCCTGTTTCCTACGCAACTCCGGCAAAAAGGCTTGTAACAGAAGTTACATTTCTTCAGGTCTCTTTTGCTAACTTTGATTGATTCTAAACAATAAAGCATTGATAATATGAAAGTTGAACAGTTATTTACAGGATGTCTTGCCGAAATGGCTTACTACATTGAGTCTGATGGTGAAGCGGCAATCATCGATCCCTTGAGGGAAACGGAGCCTTACGTTCGCATGGCGGAAGCAGACAACGCGAAGATCAAGTATATATTTCTGACGCATTTCCATGCGGATTTTGTATCGGGTCAATACGATCTTGCCCAGAAGACCGGGGCAAAAATCATTTTTGGGCCTAATGCAACTGCAGAATACGAGATTTACAACGGAAAAGATGGGGAAGAATTCCCTCTGGGAAAAGGAAAGATCACACTTTTGCACACTCCGGGTCACACCATGGAGTCGTCATCGTATCTGATCACGGATGAAAATGGCAACACCCCGTATGTATGTACAGGCGATTGCTTGTTTATCGGTGACGTGGGTCGTCCGGATCTGGCTGTCAAAACAGACATGACCCAGGCCGATCTCGCGGGCCATTTGTTCGATTCCTTGAGAAACAAGATCATGACATTGCCGGATGACATTATTGTCTATCCGAATCACGGTGCCGGATCTGCTTGTGGAAAGAATATGAGTTCCGAAACATTTGACACTTTGGGCAACCAAAAGAAAACGAATTACGCCCTGAGAGCGGATATGACCAAAGAGGAATTCATCAAAGAGGTGACTACAGGTTTGAAGCCACCACCACAGTACTTCCCGAACAACGTGAGGATGAACAAATCGATCAATAAGAATATAGACGAGGTCATACACAAGGGAACTACTCCGCTCGACGCGGCTACTTTCCACGAAATGAGCCTTCAAAAGGATATTCTTGTTGTTGACACAAGGTCGAAAGAAACCTATACCGAGGAAGGAACGGTTCCCGGAGCTTGGTATATTGGGCTTGATGGAACTTTTGCACCCTGGGTAGGAGCACTGATCAAAGACATCAATCAAAAAATAATTTTCATCGCCGAAGATGAAACCCGTGTCAATGAGATTGCCACTCGATTCTCAAGAGTAGGATACGACAATACGCTTGGCTATCTCTTCGGAGGCATCAAGAATTGGATCGACCACGGTTATGAAGTAGACAAGATTGGTTCAATCTCCGGACATGAATTTGTAGATAAACTAGCAAAAGGATCACTGGCAAATCCATTGGATGTTCGAAAAGAATCCGAGTATTTGTCTGAGCATGTGATCGGAGTGGAGAACTTCCCGCTTGATTTCATCCACGACAACTTTGCAGAGATTGACCCGAACAAGGAATACACCCTGCATTGTGCCAGTGGATATCGTTCACTTGTTGCAGCTTCAATCTTTCAAGCCAACGGCGTTAAGAACGTGACAGATGTGCGAGGAGGATTTGCCGATATTAAGGCGGCTGAGGCTCCACTCACAGATTATGTTTGTCCGACAACCTTGTTGTAGTTTAAATTTAAATAGTGTTAATTGGGGAGCCTTGTGCTCCCTTTTTTTGTATAATTGAATAACAATTAACTGTATTTCCATGAAACGAATTGTAAATACTCTGTCCCTGGTGTTTTTCATTGCTCTGCTTTCGGGCTCCTGTGGCGAAGCATCCAAGAATGATTCCTCTCTTGTAACACCCAAGGAACTCTCTCTTAAACAAAATGACGTCGTTTTGATTGATGTGAGAACTCCTGGTGAATTTGAACAGGGACATTTGGAGAATTCCGTGAATATCAATATCGCCGACGAATCCTTCAAGGAAGAAGTCGGAAAACTGGATAAGAGCCAACCCGTATATGTTTACTGCAAAGTAGGCGGAAGAAGTGCCAAAGCTGCGAATATGCTTCGGGAAATGGGCTTTGAAGAGGTTTACGACCTCAAAGGTGGCATCCAGAACTGGGAAAGAAGTGGAATGAAAATCGTGAAATGACGATTTTAAACTAGTTTCCTGTTTTGAAAGTAGCGTACCATTTCATTTTTTTAATTCTTCTCTTTAGCTCTTGTGAGCCTTCTCTGTCTGAGAAAGAAATACGCCAATACAAGGAACAGGGTGATCAGATTGTCAAGTCCGCCTCTGAGAAGCTTTCCGGAACCCTGATGTCAAAAATGAAAGAAGGCGGGCCGCTGGAGGCAATCGGCTTCTGCAATCAGTCCGCTCTTCCCATCACCAAAAAGATGGCCGCTTATCACGACGTTGAAATCAAAAGAACTTCACTCAAAATCAGAAATCCCGAGAATCTTCCCAATGAAGAAGAATTGAAGGTGCTCCATTATTACGAAGACAAATTGAGCGAAGGAAAAACACTTAACCCCCTGGTCAGTCTTGATCCTTACGGCAAACCAAACTATTACGCACCTATTCGTGTGGAGCAAAAATGCCTCATGTGTCACGGAACTCCCAAGCAGCAGATTTCTTCACCCATTGACTCCATTCTCAAGGTCAAATACCCAGAGGATCTGGCGGTGGGATACCGCGAAGGAGATTTAAGAGGAATATGGAGCATTTCCTTCCCTAAGCTGGAAAAATGATAGAGCTGTTCTTTAGGGCTTTGATAATGAACCTGGAAGGGGCAGAATAATTAGTTTCCGATTGGCTATTCTGGACAATTATCCCTAACTTCCTGTACTCTAAGCAAAATATTTCGTTTCAAAATGAAATCGAACTATCAAATCCTGATTGTGGGGGGTGGTACTGCGGGTATCATGGTGGCCGCCCAACTGAAAAATCTAGATCCAAAACTTGACATCGGGCTCATTGATCCGGCTGACACTCATTACTACCAACCGGCATGGACTCTTGTCGGAGCCAATACCTACAATTTTGACAAGACCGCTCGAAAAATGTCAACCCTGATTCCCAATGGGGTAAAGTGGATACAAGAATCCGTGACGGAATTCGAACCCGAAAAGAACAGCCTTAAAACCGATAAAGGCCAAAACCTTTCCTATGAATACCTGGTGGTTTGCCCGGGGCTTCGAATGGCACCTGAGCTGGTTGAGGGCCTGCAGGAAGCCATGGACAAAGGAGTGGTTTGCAGTAATTACACTGACCCTAAATTTACCTGGGAGACAATTAAGGGCTTCAGAGGAGGTACAGCATTGTTCGCAATGCCCACAACGCCCATTAAATGCGGAGGAGCCCCTCAGAAAATCATGTACCTGGCCGACGATCACTTCCGAAGGTTTGGCATTCGAAAGAATACAGAAATCGTTTTTGCCATTCCTGGCGGTGTGATCTTTGCCGTCAAACCAATTGCGGAAACCTTGATGACGGTAGTCGATAGAAAAGACATCAATGTTCGTTTTTTCCATAAGCTGGTGCAAGTCGATGCAGAAGAAAAAATTGCCTGGTTTGAGATCGCCAAGGATCTGAGTGCAGGAGGATGTGTTGTAATGTCTGACGACGATGACAAGACGATCGATAAGGAGATTCAGTACAATTACAAGGACGTCAAGGTCTCTCAAAAAGAGGGCAGATACGGAATTCACTTTGACATGATGCACCTCGCACCCCCACAGGCATCACCCCATTTCATAGCCAAGTCACCCCTTTCAACGGCCGACGGCTGGCTTGAAGTCGATGAGGAGACCATGCAACACAAGAAATTCAAGAATATCTTTGGACTTGGAGACGTGGCTCAGCTGCCGACAGCCAAAACCGGGGCCGCCATACGAAAACAGGCTCCGGTAGTGGTAGACAATCTCTTGAGCCTGATCAATTCCGGCAAACTCACAAACCAGGCTTACGACGGTTACTCCTCATGTCCGCTGGTGACGGGTTACGGCAAAATGGTACTCGCCGAATTCGACTATAGCAAGGAATTCAAGCCCGACCCTAAACTCAAGGAGTTCCCATTTATGCTGAAAGACTCTTCAAAGGAGCATTGGCGCCTCTGGATACTCAAGAAATATCTGTTGCCTTACCTGTATTGGAACAAAATGATGAAGGGGATCAGGGTCTAAAACCTCAGGCTCACGCCCAACAGGAAATTGATTTCCGCCTGGGGGTAATAGCCTGCTCCTGTTATGGTCTCTACTTCTCCCGGATTTGACCAGGTATCGTCGTAGGTGAAGAAATATCCGTTGGAGACGTATTTTGCATTGAGGAAATTATTGACCATCCCGCTGAAGACAACAGATTCCAACAATTTGCCTGGATGGATTTCGTAACTTAATTGAAGATCGTTGACAAAATAGGCATCCAGCTTGGAACCGGGGTGCTCGATATTGCTCATGAACTGCTCTCCGACATATTTCGACAACCAGCTGATTCTAAAATCCTGCAAGGGTTCATAGACCAGATTGCTGGCCGCAATGAATCCAGGGGAATAGGCCAGGTCGGTATTGCCGAAATTTGTCAGCACCCCGTCAAACTCGAAGAGCTTGTCGATGTTCTTGTTCATGCTGACTGCAAAATTGGGCTGCCACATCAGATTTCTTGAAAACCGGATCGCAGCATCCACTTCAAGGCCCAGTCGATAACTCTCCCCTACATTATTTGCGATCGGATTCCCCACATCGTCTAGTTCTCCTGTCAAAACAAGCTGATCCCTGTAGTACATGTAATAGACGTTGGTTCTTAGAATGAAATTTTCTGTCAGGTACTTCCAGCCCAATTCAAAATCATCCAGCGTTTCAGGACGCACCTCAGGATTCGCCAGATAGTCGGCTCGTTTGGGTTCCTTGTTACCACGTGCATAAGAGAAGTAAAACTGACTGTTGTCGAGGAAATAGCTCACCCCGAACTTCGGGTTGAAAAAATTATTCAAGTCTTCCAAATCGACCTCAACCGGACCTTCATCGATGCCCTCTACTTCATAATCCACTCTTCTGTATTGTATATCCCCGAATACGCGCCAGTTGTCATTTATTGTGTAATCCGCCTTGACGAAGACATTGTAGTCGGTCTTCACACCCGTATTCTCATAGAACTTCTGATCGGGCGTCTGACTTCCGAAACGGGCCCATTTGACCTCACCAAAATGGTCGCCATCGTATTTGTTGAGAGCTCCTCCGATGATCAGGCTCAGGTTTTCAAAGTCCTTGAGGAGAGAGAAGGTTGTGCCGTAAAAATCATTGTCAAGCCATTTTCGCCTCACCAAATCCGTAGTGTTGACCTCTTCCCCATCGATGTCAATCGGCTCAAAACCATAGGTTGCAAAATCCCCGTCATTGATGTACTCTTCGTAGAAGCCACGTCCATAAGTGTAGTGAAACGCGAGGTTTCCGGTCCACTGATTGCCAAAGTCATGGTTGATGTGAAGCTGGTAATGGTCCTGTTTGTAATCGTCTACCTGGTTGTCGTAAAAACCGACCAGTGAGCCCTGATCGTCATAGATTTCCCCGGCTGGGTTATAGCGCCTGTCTGTCTCCAGGGTTGCTTCGTCTATGCCGTACCAAGCCTGGTAAGTCACCTCATGGCCCCCAAAAGCCAATGCCTTGAACATGGTTTTGTCGCTGAAAATAGTAGCAGATAGAAAGAGCGATTTGAGATCGGAAGAAGCCCGATCAATGTATCCATCCGATTGGATCGTAGACACCCTCCCTGAGAATTCGGCCTTGTACTTGGCATCTCGATCAATGACCCCGGTTCCAAATATCGTATTGGCTTTGAAGGTGTTGTAAGAGCCTCCAGAGAAATTGACCTCAGCAAAAGCATCATCCCGAATGCCGTCGGTTGACAAACTCAAACTTGCACCGAATGCCCCGGCTCCATTTGTTGAAGAACCCACTCCTCGCTGCAATTGAACGCTTTGGGTTGAACTCGCAAAGTCCGGGAGGTTGACCCAAAAGGTTCCGTGAGACTCAC
>JAUIKV010000077.1 GCA_030430615.1 Bacteroidia bacterium | reverse complement strand
GACAACGCATCAAGTTCATGGCCACCGGAAAGGAATACTTTGCCGATGAGGTGGGTACCCTGAAGCTGAAGCAGACACCCAAGCCCAGCATAAAGGCCGGAGACGTAGGTTACCTGATTACGGGCATAAAGACCGCGAGTGAGGTGAAGGTGGGTGATACCATATCTGATGCTCAAAATCCTACGGTAAACCAAATCGAAGGTTTTGAGGACGTCAAGCCGATGGTATTTGCCGGAATTTACCCGGTGGATACAGAAGATTACGAGGAGCTCCGATCTTCCATGGAGAAGTTGCAGCTCAATGACGCCTCCCTGGTATTCGCCCCGGAAAGCTCGGCTGCACTTGGTTTTGGTTTTCGTTGCGGATTCTTGGGAATGCTTCATCTAGAGATCATTCAAGAGAGACTGGAACGGGAGTTTGACATGACCGTCATCACCACCGTGCCCAACGTGTCTTATCATGCATTCACCAACAAGGAGCCAGACATCATGATCCTTGTGAATAATCCATCCGACCTGCCGGAGCCTTCCGTCCTGAATCGGGTCGAAGAGCCATATATCAAAGCGAGCATCATCACCAAGGCCGATTTTATAGGACCTGTCATGAGTTTGTGCATTGAAAAGCGCGGGGAGATTACAAATCAGAATTATCTGACGCCTGAACGGGTAGAACTGACTTTCGACATGCCCCTGGCTGAAATCGTATTTGACTTTTACGACCGATTGAAAACGGTCTCAAAAGGTTATGCCTCCTTTGACTACCATCCGATCGGCTTCAGAGCTTCGAAACTCGTTCGGGTCGACATCTTGCTAAACGGACAGCCCGTTGATGCCCTGTCGGCGCTACTGCACGACAGCAGTGCCTATTCCGTAGGAAAGAAGATGTGTGAGAAGCTGAGGCAATTGATTCCCCGTCAGCAGTTCGACATCCCTATTCAGGCGGCGATCGGAGCAAAGATCATCGCACGTGAAACCATTAAAGCACTGCGCAAGGATGTGACCGCCAAGTGCTATGGAGGTGATATTTCCCGAAAGCGAAAACTCCTGGAAAAGCAGAAAAAGGGTAAGAAAAGAATGCGCCAGGTTGGAAACGTGGAAATCCCGCAACAGGCGTTCCTCGCAGTGCTCAAGCTCAACGAATAGGCCTCGGGGTCATGACGAGATAATGCCTTTTTTTCTAAGGAGAGTGTCCAGTTGATCTGCTACTTCATAACAGGCTCCGAACTTCTCTATTTCCTCACAATGCAGGGTCGAATCCTTGGCATTCCGGCAGTCGATCTCTTCGATCTTAATGTCGTGGAACTTAGGGTCCAACATGCGACATCTCTCCATCAGATCACCTAAAGTTTGATCTTCCTCGATGTCAAAGCCTCTAAGAGTCAGAAATCCCTTGAGATAGTTTTCAATGGATTCTTTAGTACTTTGGCAAATGACCAGGGATACAATGTCTTCCCCGGGTTTGTAGAGTTCCTGATCGGCTTCATGAAGCTTTTTGGATCCTTTGGAAAAATACTGTTCTGCTTTATTGTCCATCACTGAAAAAAAGCCCTGTACGCATGAGTTTCGCGTACAGGGCACTACTATTGGGTTAATCTACATGTCCTTGTAAAGCTCTAGTCTTTCCCATTGAGAGTCGACCATGTCCTGAGCCTCGGTCAGCAATTCCTGGGCAAAAGAAGCGTTTTCTTTTACCACGCGTGTGAATCGTGCCTCGTTGTACATGAAGTCTTCCAATGGGGCAGATGGAGCTTTAGAGTCGAGTCTGAACTTCTTGCCTTTTGGCTTGGAAGGATCAAAACGGAACAATGGCCAGTATCCTGTTTCAACAGCTTTGGTCTGTTGTTTTGCTCCGTCTTTCAGGTCATATCCGTGCTCACCGCAATGGCTGTAGGCCACGATCAACGAAGGACCTTCAAAGGCCTGAGCCTCCTGGATGGCTTTCAGGGATTGTACATCCTTGGCACCCATCGCGATCTGAGCAACATAGACGTTTCCATAGGAAATCGCTTGCATGGCCAGGTTCTTCTTCGGCGTTTTCTTACCAGCGATAGAGAATTTGGCACTTGCTCCAAGAGGTGTTGCTTTTGAGGTCTGACCTCCTGTGTTTGAGTATACCTCGGTGTCCATCACCAGAATGTTGACATTTTCTCCAGAAGCGAGTACGTGGTCAACTCCACCGTATCCGATGTCATAAGCCCATCCGTCGCCACCAAAGATCCACACCGATTTCTTGCGCAGATAATCTGTCAGCTGGTTGAGCTTCTTGGCCTCATCGTTGTTGTCAAGAATATCCAGGGTCTTTTTGAGCTTGGCAATATCATCGAACTTCTTGGCCTTTTCGATCTCGTTTGACTCAGGGTTGTTCAAAATGGCTTCGACCAATTCACTTCCAACCAGCAATTCGAGCGATTTGAGAAGCGATACCGCGATCTCCTGCTTCTTGGTCAGACCGAGCTGCAATCCCAAACCAAATTCGGCATTGTCTTCAAACAAGGAGTTCGCCCAGGCCGGTCCGCGTCCGAATTCATTGGTTCGGTAAGGCGTAGTTGGAAGGTTACCACCATAGATCGAAGAACAACCGGTTGCATTGGCGATCATGATGCTGTCACCGTAGAGTTGTGTGATCAGCTTGATATAAGGTGTCTCACCACATCCGGAGCAGGCTCCTGAGAATTCAAAGAGAGGCTGCAGGAATTGAGCTCCCTTAACATTGGAGATGCCCAGTTCGGTTCTTGCGTAATCCGGCAGGTCGATAAAGAAGTCCCAATTCTGGTTCTCCACGCCGTCATGCTCAATTTTCTTGCGCATGTTGATCGATTTGAAGTTAGGATCTTCCTTGCTTACAGCAGGACAAACCTCTACACAAAGGTCACAGCCGGTACAATCCTCAGGCGAAACCTGAAGTAAGTAAACGTCGTCTTTGCCAAACGGTCTTCCTTTCGCTGGAACGTGTTTGAGTGTCAATGGCGCATCAAACATTTCCTCTTTGGAAACGACTTTCGCCCGGATCGCAGCGTGAGGGCATATTGCGACACACTTGTTACACTGAGTACAGATGTTCTCATCATCCCAAATCGGGATAAAATGAGCGATACCGCTCTTCTCGTATTGCGTGGTGCCAGTGGGGAAGGTTCCGTCCACCGGGAACGCGCTCACAGGAAGTTCGTCTCCACGACCCGCGAGTATGGTCTCAAGCACTTCTGTGACAAACCCGTCGGGGGCATTGGTCATGGCTGAGACGAATTGCTTCTCGCTGGTTACCGTTTTCGGATACTCCACCTTCTGAAGGTTGGCCAACGATTTGTCAACCGCGTTGAAGTTCATTTGAACGACCTTCTCACCTTTGTGCGAGTAAGACTTGACAATCGCGTCCTTTATCTTTTGAATGGCTTCCTCTTTAGGAAGAATTCCTGAAATGGCAAAGAAGCACGTTTGGAGTACCGTATTGGTTCTTTTTCCAAGATTGGCCTCCTGGGCAACCCTTGAGGCGTCGATTACGTAGAAATTGGCATCGTGCTCTATCAGGTGCTTTTGCATTTTTTCCGGAAGTTGCTCCCAGATCTCATCCTTGGAATAAGGAGTGTTGAGCAGGAAGGTCCCCCCCATTTTCAGGTCATCGATCATATCGTATCGTTCGATGAAGTTGAACTGGTGACTCGCGATAAAATCCGCTTTGTCAATCAGGTAGGTCGAATGTATCGGTTCGGGTCCGAATCTCAGGTGAGATATGGTTTGCGCACCGGCCTTCTTGGAGTCATAAACAAAGTAACCCTGAACGAAGTTGTCAGTGGTCTCTCCTATAATCTTGATCGAGTTCTTGTTGGCACCGACAGTACCATCTGAACCGAGTCCGTAGAACATGCAATTGAATGTAGTTCTTCTCACTTCGAAATCTTCGTCGGCTTCGAGGTGAGTGTTGGTCACGTCATCCACGATACCCACCGTGAAGTGGTTTTTAGGTTTGGCTTTGAGCATTTCGTCAAATACGCCTTTGACCATTCTGGGAGTAAATTCTTTTGAAGAAAGTCCGTAACGTCCTCCAATGATTTCAGGCATGTGTTTGCCATTCTCGATATAAGCAGTCATGATGTCCATATAAAGAGGCTCTCCAATGCTTCCCGGCTCTTTTGTGCGGTCGAGAACTGCTATTTTCTTTACTGTTTTAGGCATCTTGTCAATGAAATGCTCGATAGAGAACGGTCTGAACAGACGGACAAAGAGGGCTCCTACTTTTTCACCCTCGCCCACCATTTTTTCCATGGTCTCCCATACGGCACCTTCACCGGATCCCATGATGATCATGACGCGTTCCGCCTCAGGATGTCCGACGTAGTCGAAGAGGTTGTATCGTCTTCCGGTGTGGTCGAAGAATTCGTCCATGACCTCCTGCACGATGCCAGGAACATTCTCGTAAAAGGTATTGGCCGCTTCACGGGCCTGGAAGAAGACATCCGGGTTTTGTGAGGTACCCCGCACTACCGGATGATCAGGGTCAAGTGAGCGCTGCTTGTGCTCCATGACCTTGTCTTCAGGAATCATGGCGCGTATCACATCGTCGGGGATCACATCGATCTTGGAAATCTCGTGTGAGGTTCTGAAGCCGTCAAATGCATTCACGAACGGTATTCTCGACTTCAGCGAGGCGGCCTGGGCTATGAGAGCAAAGTCTTGTGCTTCCTGCACGGACCCTCCAAATAGCATCGCATATCCGGTTTGTCTGGCGGACATGACATCACTGTGGTCACCAAAAATAGACAGGGCATGTGTCGCAACGGTTCTTGCAGCCACGTGTATGACATTCGGCAAAAGCTCACCGGCTATTTTATACATATTGGGAATCATGAGCAAGAGCCCCTGTGAAGCTGTGAAAGTCGTTGTCAGGGCACCGGCCTGCAAAGAGCCGTGTACGGCACCTGCGGCACCACCTTCACTTTGCATTTCAACGATTCGTGGGACGTTGCCCCAGATGTTGGTTTCTTCTTTTGAACTGAGCAAATCAACGTGTTCACCCATGGGAGAAGCAGGTGTAATCGGGTAAATCGCACAGACCTCATTCGTTTTGTGTGCAACGCGGGCAACGGCCTCATTTGCATCGCAAATTATCTTTTCAAATTTTTTTTTCATCTTGACTGCGTTTTTCGTGGATGATTTAGTTTTTACATTTTCATTCACTCACATGGCGGGAATGAAATCTTTGTAAAATTAAGTTGAAGTCAAGACTTAAATTATGATATAAGTCATCTGAGGCCTTAAGCAGCAAAGGTTACAGAAAATAGTTGTACTTGAGACCCAATAAAAAAGAGCATCTGATCTGATCAAATGCTCTTTTAAAATCTTTCGAACGCCTTCTTTATTCCCCGTGCATCCACACTTTTTTGGCGAGAAGCTGTTCTTCCGTTTCAACGTGATCCTCATCCGGAACACAGCAGTCCACCGGACAAACAGCAGCACATTGCGGCTCGTCGTGGAAACCTTTGCACTCAGTGCACTTATCTGTCACGATGAAATAAAACTCATCACTGACAGGTTCGTTCTCGGCATCAGCGTCCACTTCCCTTCCGTCGGGTGTGGTGGTCATGCCGCTCAACGCGGTTTCGTCTGAATAAGACCACTCGCTGTCTGGTTCGTATATTGCGTTATTCGGGCATTCTGCCACACAAGCGTCGCAGTTAATGCATTCGTCGGTTATTATAATAGCCATCTCTCCTAATTTTTTAAAATTCCAGAACAAAGTTAAAGAATAAAAATCCAATAAAAATTGGAGCAAATAAAATTTAGAATTATTCCAAATAAAAATCCCGGAACCTCTTATCTGTGTAATAATTATTACCAATCTCGAAAGGTTGACAAATGTCATGTACTGCTCTTTATGGGTATTCTAATTTTATGAACTCGTAGAAAAGCCTTAACGCAGTTTTTACTAAATTTATAAAAAAATAGCACAGATGACTGTAAATAAAATGGAACCGTCAACCCGAGAGGTTGAATCACTAAGTGCCGTAGTGATCAGGTTTGTTGGTGACTCAGGAGATGGCATGCAGCTCACCGGAACACAGTTTACCGACACTTCTGCCATGTTTGGAAATGACGTGGCTACTTTCCCGAATTATCCTGCTGAGATCAGAGCGCCTCAAGGAAGTCTTTACGGGGTTTCCGGTTTCCAGGTTCACATTGGAAGCATTGAGATCAGTACTCCCGGTGACGACCTGGATCTGCTCGTCGCGATGAACCCCGCGGGGCTCAAGACAAACCTTCACGCTTTGAAGGCCGGGCATACCATTATAGTTGACACGGACTCGTTTTCGAAAAAGAACCTGCAGAAGGCCGAATACGAATCAAATCCGCTTGAGGATGGGACACTTGAGAACTACCGGGTGATCGAGGTTTCGATGACTTCCCTGACCCGGGAAGCTCTGAAAGACCTCGGGCTTGACAACAAAAGCATCACCAGGAGCAAGAACATGTTTGCATTGGGAATGGTATACTGGATGTACAACCGCGACATGAATCATACTTTGAGATTCTTCGAGCAGAAATTCAAATACAAGCCACTACTTGCTGAAGCCAATGCCAAGGTGCTGAAAGCCGGATTTTTCTACGCAGAGACCCTGGAGCTGATCCCGAATGCCTACCAGGTGCTTCCGTCGGAGATGCGCAAAGGAACCTACAGAATCGTCAACGGAAACACCGCAACAGCCTGGGGTTTCCTCGCCGCAGCGGAAAAAGCAGGACTGGAGCTGTTCCTGGGGTCCTATCCGATAACGCCTGCGACAGACATCCTTCACGAATTGGTAAAGCACAAAAGTTTTGGTGTAAAGGCCTTTCAGGCAGAAGATGAGATTGCCGGGGTGACCTCGGCCATAGGTGCTGCTTTTGCAGGGGATTTGGCCATCACAACAACCTCGGGCCCAGGGCTGGCTTTGAAAAGCGAGGCCATCGGCCTGGCGCTGATGACCGAGCTGCCCCTGGTCATCGTCAATGTTCAAAGAGGAGGTCCCTCCACGGGCTTGCCAACCAAAACGGAACAATCGGATTTGTTGCAGGCCATGTATGGTCGTAACGGGGAGTCTCCCGTGATCGTAATCGCTGCGAGCACGCCTTCGAATTGCTTTGATTATGCCTATGAGGCAGCGAGACTCAGTCTCGAGCACATGACACCAGTCATCTTGCTTACCGATGGTTACATCGCCAACGGATCTGAGCCCTGGAGGATCAAATCCGTCAACGACATGGCCGATATCAACACGCGCATCATAAACGAGAGGTCTGACAGCTGGCACCCGTATGATCGGGATAGCCAGTCGCTCGCCAGAAACTGGGCGATTCCTGGAACTCCCGGCCTGGAGCATCGGGTAGGCGGACTTGAAAAGGACCAGGTCACAGGAAATGTTTCCTATGTGCCGGAGAACCACGAGTATATGACTCACGTGCGGGCTGAGAAGGTAAAAAGGGTACAGTACAACATCCCGGAGCTCGAAGCCGAATACAACACGGAAGGAGATCTTCTTATTGTGGGATGGGGCGGTACTTATGGAAGCTTGCATTCGGCGGTTCGAAAACTCGCCTCGCAGGGATACAAGATCGGACACGCGCATTTGAACTATATCAATCCGTTGCCTCGCAATACGGAGGAGGTTCTCGGCAATTTCAAAAAAGTGATCGTTTGTGAACTCAACAAAGGTCAGTTGGCCAGCGTATTGAAGTCCAACTTCAACGATTTGGGTCTGCTGCAATACAACAAGGTCATGGGGCTGCCTTTCTCGGTAACCGACCTGGTGAAAAAATTCAAAAACATATTAGATCAAGACTGACATGGAAGATACACTCGACAAAAAATACACGTTCAGAGATTTCGCCAGTGACCAGGAGGTACGCTGGTGTCCGGGATGCGACGATTACGTGATCCTGAGGTCGATGCAGAAAGCCCTTCCCGAAATGGGCGTCAACAAAGAAGATGTGGTGTTCATCTCCGGAATTGGCTGTTCCTCGCGTTTTCCTTATTACATAGATTCCTACGGGATGCACGGAATTCACGGACGAGCGGCAGCGATATCAAGCGGGGTGAAAATGGCCAATCCGGACCTTAGCGTTTGGATGATCACCGGCGACGGTGACAGCCTTGCGATTGGTGGAAACCATTTCATCCACCTGCTCAGAAGGAACCTGGACATCAACGTCGTTTTGTTCAACAATGAGATTTACGGATTGACCAAGGGTCAGTTTTCACCTACTTCCCTCATTGGTCAGAAGACCAAGTCTTCGCCTTTCGGAAACACACAGCCTCCGTTTCATCCCGGGGAGCTGGCCCTTGGGGCACAGGCCCGATTTTTTGCCCGTCTAGGGGGAAACAGCCCGAAAGAGATGACCGAGCTGTTCATTGAGGCACAGAAGTTCAAGGGAACTTCCCTGATCGAAATCCTGCAGAATTGCGTCATCTTCAACGACGGTTGCTTTACACAGTATACAGACAAAAAAGTCAAGGAAAACAAGCAGCTCTTCGTCGAACATGGGAAACCGATGATTTTCGGCAAGGAAAGAGACAAGGGTCTTGTGTTGAATGGATTGAAGCTCGAAGTGGTGACCATCGGCGAGAACGGTGTCTCAGAGGACGATATCCTCGTGCATGATGCCAAATGTGAAGACAACACATTACACCAGATGCTTGTCAAGCTTCAGTATCCATTGGTGACAGGAATCATAAGAAGTTTTGAAGATGAGCTCTTCGAGGAGAGAGAAGCAAGGCTCAATGAAGAGGTACGTAAAAAAGTCAAATTTTCTTCAGTGGATGAGCTGTTCCTTTCTGGGGAGACCTACGAGGTCAAATAATTAGTAGTAAAGGATGACAATGGTCATCCTTTTATTTTTAAACTCCGGATATTTTTGTCCCGGAATTAAGTTTTTGAATCATGGGGTACGAAGCCATTCTAGTATTTTTTATCGCAGGCGTTTTTTTAGTGGTTCTCGCGAACTTTCTCTCAAACCTGATCTCGCACAAATCCGACAACAAGAGTAAGCGAGATCCTTATGAATGCGGTGTTGAAACCATAGGGCCGACCTGGGTTCAATTCAAAGTGGGCTACTATTTGTTTGCGATTCTCTTTCTTCTGTTCGACATCGAGGTCGCCTTTCTGGTTCCCTGGGCCGTTGTTTTCAACGAAATCGGCACGGTGGCCCTGATCGAGATTCTCGTGTTTTTATTCATTCTCGGGCTTGGACTGGTTTATGCCTGGAAAAAAAGAGCGTTGCGATGGGAGTAGAAAATCAGAAACTTGGAAAAGACTTCCCCGGGCGGGTGATTCCGGCCGGCAATGGAGCGAATATAGTTATTACCTCCCTGGACAAAGTGATCAACTGGGGTCGGTCAAACTCGCTTTGGCCCCTTTATTTTGGGACAAGCTGTTGCGCCATCGAGATGATGCAGACCGGGGCTGCCCGACACGACTGGTCGCGTTTCGGTTTCGAGGTGGCAAGGCCTTCACCGCGACAGGCTGACCTGATCATCATCGCGGGAACCATAGTCAATAAGATGGCTCCGGTCCTGAGAAGGCTCTACGATCAGATGGCTGAGCCCAAGTACGTGCTTGCCATGGGAGCTTGTGCCATTTCCGGAGGCCCGTTTTACTACAATTCCTATTCAGTGGTCAAAGGAGCGGATCACGTGATCCCTGTGGATGTATATGTTCCAGGATGTCCTCCCAGACCGGAGGCCCTTCTTGACGGCATGCTCATCCTGCAGG